>QGVC01000050.1 GCA_003242645.1 Pseudomonadota bacterium | reverse complement strand
GTAATGGCCTGAAGAAGCGATGTTCGGCCCCTCAGCGGATAAACGCCCGGCTTCTTTACAGAGCCGTCCACCGTCACACGGCGAGCGTTGTATTCCTTGATGAAGACGGTGACCTGAGGATTTTGTAAATACTTTTCGCCAAGCCGGGCCGTTACATCCTGCTCGACCTCCTGCGCCGTTCGCCCAGCTGCAGGAACCTCTCCAATCAAAGGCAAATTTATGGTGCCCGTGTCTGCGACCTGAACGGTCGTCGACAACTCCGGGACACGGAAGACGGTAATCGAGAGCACGTCCAACGGCCCGATTCGATAAGCAACGTTGCCCGGCTCCGACATGGAGGTGAACTCCTTGGCAGATTCTGGCAAGCGAACGACAGCCGGTTCCGGCTTTACCCTACTCGCTTCACCTTCAGGCGTGCGAACTGAGGTTTTCGCGATCGAAGATGTGCCCTCGCTCGAGGACACTTTGGTGACTTCCCGAGATCGAGCCGGAGAGTTGGAATCGCCATTAGCCGCCGCTGTCTCTTTTTCCGACGCCGTCTTACTAGAATTCTTTGCGACGGCTTCTTTCCTCTGCTCACCGTCAGAGCTTGCTGAAGCAGATGGCCCGCCAGGCGACTGACTTATGCTCGAGCCAAGCTCATCCTGCAAAGAGTCGGCGCAACCGGCCAGCAAAATCGCGCACGTCGTCAGCGCCACGAGCGCCCGAGCCTTGTCTTGAACGGGCATGGCGCCTGTGGTTGGCAGAGTCGTCCTCGACATGCGAGATCCTCATCGAACTGCTACGAATCGGAAGGGGTAAATCCGAGGGCGGAACGTTTTCGAGCACCCCCCTCGGCCGGGTCGAAACCAGGTGCCAGGCTTCTTCGTCACCGAGCCGGCGGGCCGCCAACTCGTAGCCGCGGGCAAGATCCGGGCGGCGACGTGAAGGATCGTGCGCATCCGTTGCCAGAATATGCACGTATCCTTCGTCCAGCATGCGCTCTGCCCAATACCGCGCACGCGAGCCGAAAGCGCCCGCCAGCGAGCCCGCAGTGACCTGCATCCACACGCCAGCATCAACCAGATTGCAGATCAGGGAATAATGTGACTCAATCCATCGGAGCCGTTCGGGGTGCGTTAAAATCGGCACGTACCCAGCGACCTGAAGATCGAAGAAAGCAGCTTCGATTCGCTGCGGCTTCACGTGATGCGGAGGCTCGATAAGCACATATCGCGAGCCGGCCAACGGCAGCATTTGATCCGTGCTGAGCTTAGCAACGCAGTCCGGTGTGATGTGATTGTCAGCTCCCGGAACGAGCCTCAGCGCAATTCCGTTCTGATCGAGCGCCATCTGCAGGCCGACCACGGCCGCACGGATGCTTGCACCGGTATTGTGGTAAACGCCTGGGAGGATATGAGGTGTGCAGGCGACCACCGAAACGCCGTCCGCCACGAAAGCCCGCGCCATTTCAAGCGCTGCCGCCAAATCAGCGGCGCCGTCGTCCATTCCAGGAAGAATGTGACAGTGCAGATCTATCATCGGCACCCAACAACCTCGCGTGTGGGAGGGCACGCACAAAGCCGATCAGCAACCTGAAGTGTAGTTACCTAATGGTTGCAGTCGACCTTCTACTCGCGCTCCGCGATCAAGACAATGGGAAAAATCGTGCAGAATTGCGGAGAACGCGCACCTTCGAGGATTCTTCGCAGCCGCGTGCCCTTATGGCACCAGCCCCGCACCCACAATCTCCGAGTGCGTCGTGTTGCGCAAATGCGTCAAAGACCTTACAATCTTAGATTGTTGCCTAGGAAACGGTTAGCTGGGCACTAGAATCTTCTTGTCCCGCTATGCCCGTTGCAGCTAAGGTCCGCACGGTTATGCGCCGATGTCTCGCTGTGACGTTCGCTCTGCATAACGCCTACGGGCAACCTAGACCGACGAACGAGGAGCAGACTGAATGACAATGTCCCAGAACATCATGCGCGCTGGTGCCTTCTCCTTCGCCATGCTGCTAACGGCCGCAGCCGAGGCGGCAACACTCCAGGTTATGGGCGGCAACGTAATGGTGAGCCGCGGCGGCGGCCCATATCAGCTCGTCGGTCAGTCAACCGAGCTTCGAGCCGGCGATTCCGTTCTCGTCAATCCGGGCGCTGCCGCGACCGTAGTTTACGCGAACGGGTGCGCACTTCCAGTGCAGCCGGGCATGGTGCACACGGTAACTGAAGTGCCGCCGTCGTGCGATCCTTCGCTCACCACAGGCCAAATTCCCCCACAGGCAGGGGATCCGGTTGTTGGTGACCCGAATGCCGCCGGTGCGATTGCAGCCGCTATTGCCGCTGGCATAGCCGGTACCGGCCTGGGAATTGCCGTTAGCGACGACGGCGGCACTGATGTTATCATCATTGGTGACGGTGACGACGACGGTGTGGGTGGCATCAGTCCTTGAGCGGCCCAAAAGTAGTCAGTCGCCTCGCAGCAAGCAGTATCGCGATTTCATCGTTGTACCATCTCCACGAAGACGTGCGCATCAGTCCGAAGGCTGGTGCGCACGAATTATGGATTTGAATAAACTAGAAGCTTTGGCCCCAGGAAGATTTCTCCCGAGTACCTAACGAGAGAGGTTCGGTTCGTCTTTCGCCGAAAGAATACTTAGCGAAGGTTACTCAAAAACTCTTTCTCGCTTTCGAAATTCCACTTTTCGGGTGGGAAGGACCGGAGTGAGTTGGCCTTTTCGAATTTCGGCGTCTCGAGCCGACGCGCCTCGCGAGGATGAGAGGCGAGCGCCACCTTATCGCGCCACGCCCGCTTCTCGACCGACCAGCCAGCGGCAACGTGGTCAAGAAAATCAGCGTGGTTCAAGAGTCGATTTCGAGAAGCTCGCTCCGTCAAGAGCTAAGAAGCCTTTTGACGCTTCTCAAGAGAAAATCCGTCCGAAAGCAAATCGCGACGCAAAACCGAGCATAACGCCGGGCGATACATCTCGTCATAAGCCCGTCCAGCCCAAGGGCGCGGCAAGTCCTACTTTGCTTGCATTCGCTTGCGGGATCGTCCTCGTCGCCAGCCTTGTCTTGGGAGGCGGGACTCGTAGTGGCTTCTTATCTGATGCACTCTTGCAGCTCCTCGCGACGCCACTGCTGCTGATATCCGTTTGGCGGCTCCCGGGCAGCGGAGCAACGGCACGCGCGCCTACTGAGCTACTTTTCTGCACGGCATTGGCGCTCATTCCGCTTCTACAGCTCGTTCCCCTGCCACCCTGGCTGTGGACCGCTTTACCCGGCCGAGAGGTGATCTTGGAGTCGTTTACTCTCGCGAACCAGGAATTGCCTTGGTGGCCCAACAGTCTGGCGCCGCACGCGACTTGGCTCGGCCTTGTTTCTCTCGTCGTTCCTCTGAGCATTTTCTTGGCAACGATCCAACTAATACGCCGCGAGCGTCGCATTCTGAGCCTTGTTGTGCTTGCTGTCGGAGCAGTCAGCGTCGTTCTCGGATTGCTTCAGGTTGCGCAGGGCCCTAACAGCCCGTTGCGCTTCTTCGCATTCACGAACCCCACGGAAGCCGTTGGTTTTTTCGCCAACCGCAATCACTTCGCAGCGCTGCTCTATAGCCTCATGCTGATTGCTGCGGCCTGGACTGTGCACGCCGCCACACAATTTTCCGCAGCTGGTCCGCGCAAGGCGTACGACACTCCGCTAATCCTGGCGCTTCTCGCCAGTCTGGCAGTGATGATCATGCTCATCGCTGCACAAATTATGACTCGCTCTCGCGCTGGGCTTGCGCTCGCGATGGTGGGGCTGTTCGGCGTGTGGGCGCTCGCTGTCCGCGATCAACGCGGCACAACCGGATTAAGTCCTGCCCGTCTGCTTGCCGGCGCGATCGGACTGGCAGTGGTCTTTAGCGCTCAGTTTGCCCTCTACCGCGTCCTTGGCCGCTTTGATGCCGACCCGCTCTCCGACGCGCGCATTCCCTTTGCGCTGAATACGCTTGAGGCAGCTATAGCCCATCTGCCCTTTGGCTCCGGCGTTGGGACGTTCGTGCCCGTCTACCAAATGTTCGAAAAGTTGCACGAGCTCCGCCACCTCTACGCCAATCGAGCCCACAACGATTTCTTGGAGATTTTGCTGGAATCCGGACTACCCGCGCTTTTCCTCATCGGCGCGTTTCTGGTCTGGCTCGTTCGGCGCAGTGTGTGGCTGTGGCAAGTGAAGCCGCGCCCTGGGGAAGAAATTGACCTGCTGCTTGCTCGCGCAGCCAGCATGGCTCTTGCCTTCATAGTGATGCATTCGCTTGTGGATTATCCCCTGCGCACAGGCGCCATAATGGCGCTCTTCGCCTTCGCCGCCGCTTTGATGATCGAGCCGCCGGATGCTCCGGAGCCACCCAAACGCACTGCTCAATCCAATGATCGCGTTCGTCCGCGGAAAACAGAAAGACCCGTCGCGCCACAGTTCAGTTCAGCACCGCCGCGCCGGCCGCTAAACCAGGATTGGCCGGATATCGAATGGCCGGAGGCATGGCGGCGCCCGCCTGGGCGTTCCGACATTGGATAAGCGGACATTCGCATATCTCGGTTCAAGTGTGAAATTTGTACTAATCGAAAGAAATTGAAATCAGCGGTGCGTGTGCTGATCGGTCTTTTCAGCAGACCGGCCTGGACCGCTCGCTGTCGCCATGAGGCTTCCGCTGCATTTCTGCAACTGATTCCGCTGATAACAGCAAAATTTCGAGGCTTGATACCAAACCCCCTTGCGTTCGCCATATTCGCGCAGTTTTATGCTGCCTCAACGTTAGGTAGCTATAAGTTAGTACGCTTATCGTTGTATCTGGTGGGGGCTTATGCACCGTATCTCGTCGCTGGTCATCGACCTTGGGCTCATCGCGTCTGCCACGCTCCTAGCCTCCGAGCTCCGTCACGATTTCACAGTGGGCCCTGCCCGGCTCGCTGCCCTGGTGCCGTACCTCCTGCTGACCCTCGCCGCTGCGACTGTCATTTTGCCCGCTTTTGGAACCAACCGGACCGTTTGGCGTCTGACGACCCTCAAGGATTATTTGAACCTCACCGTCGCGACCGTCCTTATCGTCATCAGTGGCGTGGCGATGGGATTCGCATTCAATCGGCTTGAGGGAATCGCCCGCTCGGTGCCGGTGTTGCAGGCTCTCGTCACGCTGTTCGCTTTGGTGGGCGTCCGCGTTCTGCTCCGCCTGCGTCATGCTGCTCGCCAGCGGCCGCTGCCGTTGCAAATGCCGCAGAGCGCACCTACCCGGACTATCCTCATCGTAGGGTTAAGCCGCCTTACGGAGGCCTATCTTCTTTCGCTAGCCGAGTTTGCCCCAAATCGAATTCGCGTTGCGGGTTTGCTTGGCCGGAGGGAAGGCGATGTCGGCCGTGTCGTGCTCGAGCAACCCGTTCTAGGTCTGCCCGAGCAGCTCCACGCGGTTCTCAATGACCTCGAGCTTCACGGCGTGACGATCGACGAAATCATCGTGGCAACGCGGTTCTCGCGACTCTCCCCGGCAGCACGTGAAGCGTTGCTCGACATCGAGCAGAGCGGGCAAATCTCGGTAAAATACTTGGCCGAAAGCATGGGGTTTGAGGGGCAGTTGCCATCGCAAAGCGACAGCTCATCCTCCACGCCCAAACCGGCATTCGCGCTGAATGAAGAACAGCTTCGAGCGATAGCAGCGAAACCCTATTGGCGCGTAAAGCGCGTCATCGATGTGATCGGTGCGCTGATCGCCCTCATCCTCGTGTCGCCAATTATGGCTTTGGTCGCAGTGCTCGTTGCGATGGACGTCGGGCTCCCCGTGGTATTTGCCCAACAGCGCCCTGGCCTCGGCGGGCATCCATTCCGGCTCAATAAGTTTCGAACCATGGGGCCATCGCACGATGCTGAGGGGCGCCGAATTCCCGATGAAGAGCGCCTATCTGTTATTGGACGCTTCTTGCGTAAAACGCGGCTCGACGAGCTCCCTCAGCTTTGGCACGTGCTGAAAGGAGATATGTCGTTCATCGGTCCAAGGCCGCTATTGACCGTCGACCAATCACCTGAATACGCACTCCGCCTTTTGGTCCGCCCCGGAATTACCGGTTGGGCTCAGGTGATTGGCGGGCGAGATATCTCCCCGCTTGATAAGGCGGCTTTGGACGTCTGGTACGTGAAGAATGCTTCACTTCGGCTCGATCTCGAAATCGTGCTGAGAACAATTCCACTGGTGGTTTTCGGCGAGCGGATCAGCCGTGCTGCAATCGAGCAAGCATGGCGAGATCTGATACGGGAAGGCATCTGCCGGATCGATCTCGCCGAGGCCAGATTTGGTCGCGCTTTGCGGCAGACCGAAGCCACACAACAAGCGGCGTAGGAGTGTCTGACGAGAGCTTTGCACCCGCCGTCACACACCTCGCCATAGAAAGCGGTCGGTTCAACTGACCCAAAACAATCGGCGGCCTTATCAGTGCAAGCGTAATGGTCGCCATCTTGAAGCAGCAAAGGTCGGGTGGCCCTGAGTCACCCGAAGTGCGGTAGCTTGGAATTTTCCTGTACCGCCTCAAGTGATACGACAGTGTGATGATTGACATCCGGCCCACCGCCCTCGACGGCGTGCTCGAAATCGTACCGGCTCGCCACGAGGATTCTCGCGGCATTTTTTCCGAAACCTGGAATCGGCGGATTCTCGCTGATCGGGGACTCGATCTTGAGTTCGTGCAGGATAATCATTCGGTGTCCTTGAAAGCCGGAACCTTACGTGGTTTGCACTTTCAGTGCCCACCGCGAGCACAAACGAAGCTCGTTCGCGTTATTCGAGGCGCAATTTTCGATGTTGTGGTCGACATTCGAAAAGGCTCGCCCCGGTTCGGTAAATGGATCGGCGTTGAACTTTCCGCAGCGAAATGGAACCAGCTCCTTATCCCTGCAGGTTTCGCCCATGGCCTGGTCACCCTAGAGCCAGGCACTGAGGTCCTCTACAAGGTGACGGACTATTACTCACCGGAGCATGACCGAGCGATCCGCTACGATGATCCGGATATCGGTATCGAATGGCCCTCCCAACTCGCGCCATTCATACTCTCAGAAAAGGATCGCTCAGCGCCACGCCTCTCCGGAATCGAAACGGGCTTCGTTTTCGAATGACAGTGCGACGTATCCTCGTCACCGGCGGAGCAGGCTTTATCGGCTCGGCCTTGTGCCGACACCTCGTCCGCAAAGGACATATGGTGGTCAATGTCGACAAGCTGACCTATGCGGGCAATCTTGCCTCCCTAACTGAAATTCAAGGGAAACCGAACTATGCGTTCGTTCGTGCAGACATCTCTGACGAGCGCCGAATGCGCGCCGTAATGGCGACGTACGAGATTGACTCCGTAATGCACTTGGCTGCCGAAAGCCATGTAGATCGGTCAATCGACGGGCCAGCAGCTTTTGTCGAAACCAACGTCGTTGGGACATTCCGCCTGCTCAACGCAGCACTGGCCTACTGGCGCACACTAGATTCCTTCTCTCGCGCACAGTTCAGATTCCTTCACGTCTCAACCGATGAGGTGTTCGGCGATCTGCCGTTCGACTCCGGAGTGTTCACCGAGGAAACGCCCTACGCACCTTCCTCACCCTATTCGGCATCGAAAGCGGCCGCGGACCATTTCGTACGAGCGTGGCACCACACTTACGGCCTCCCCATTATCGTCACGAACTGCTCGAACAACTATGGCCCCTATCAATTTCCGGAGAAGTTGATACCGCTTGTCATTCTGAACGCATTGTTCGAGCAACCGCTGCCGGTCTACGGCCGAGGTGCAAATGTTCGCGATTGGCTTTATGTGGAAGATCACGCACGCGCGTTGGAATGTGCCTTACTCAATGGCCGAGTCGGAGAAAGCTACAACATCGGCTGTCGCTCCGAGCGCACGAATATTTCCGTTGTCGAGGCGATTTGCACCATCCTCGATGCCAAACGGCCACGACGAAACGGCCAATCGTACAAAGATCTGATTACTTTTGTACCGGATAGACCTGGCCACGACCGCCGGTACGCAATTGATCCCTCGAAGGCGGAACGCGAGCTCGGTTGGCGAGCTCAGGAAACGTTTAACAGCGGTCTTGAGAAGACCGTCGAATGGTACCTCCAAAATGCGTGGTGGTGGCAGCCGATCCGCGAGCAGCGTTACGCCGGCGAAAGGCTCGGCATGGGTTAACGATGGCGATACGAATCTTGGTCACTGGTGTCAATGGGCAGCTCGCACAGTCCCTAGCCGAGCGGGCTGCGGGCCGGAATGCGTTCGAGCTTGTGCGTGTCGGCCGACCGATTTTGGATTTGGAGCGCCCGGATAGCATCTTGCGCGCGGTGACAAAGGTAACACCCGACGTTATCGTCAATGCAGCCGCCTACACGGCCGTCGATAAAGCCGAGGACGAGCGAGAACTCGCAACACGCGTTAATTCTGAAGCGCCTGGAATTCTCGCGTGGGCTGCGCGGGCTACCGGAGCTCGGCTCGTACACGTTTCGACTGACTACGTTTACGATGGACGCAAAACCAGCCCTTATATCGAGACGGATCGGGTTAACCCACTGAGCGTTTACGGCCGTACGAAGCTGGAAGGCGAAGAACGTGTCCGGGCCGAATATGGTAACCATATAATCCTGCGCACAGCGTGGCTTTACAGCCCCTTTAGCCATAACTTTGTCCGGACCATCCTACGCCTTTCGGAGACGCGCTGTCACCTCACTGTCGTAAATGACCAACGCGGCACTCCCACCTCCGCGCTCGATCTGGCCGACGCCATCCTCGCAATCGTGAGCCGCTGGCGTAAAGACCCCCAATTAGGGCTAGCCGAAACCTATCATTGCGCGGGAACGGGAGAAACGACATGGTTTGGCTTAGCTCGCCAGGTGCTTGCAACCAGCCGGGAGGCAGGCGGCCCATGTGCAGAAGCTGTGCCGATCCTCTCCCCTCAATGGCCTGCGAAAGCGGCACGACCCTCCAACTCGTGTCTCGATTGTACCAAGCTCGCCCGGGACTTCGGTTGGCAGGCGCCTGGCTGGCAGTCTTCGTTGCGCGACGTCGTGCTGCGCCTTGTATCAGCCACGGAGAATGCGACGGCGTGAATAGGGGTTTTTCAATTTCTAGCCGCTTTCCGAAACACCGCCTTCTACTCGCGATAGCTGCGGTCGCGCTGGCCGGAGTCACATTCCATTTCGCGGTCATCTCTGATGCGCCCTTACCCGATCACCGCTATGTTCGCGGCTACAATGACCTGGTGCTTCACGCTGGCGCATTTACGGCCCTTACGCTGGTCACCATTCCGGCATTCACACGTCCGGCGCCAGTAACTATCGGCATCGCGGCTTTCGCAGTTTTGCTGGAGTTAGCACAGCTCCCGATCGACACGCGCACAGCAAGCTGGACTGATCTGGCAGCAGGCATATTCGGAATTGGCTTGGGCCGCCTGACCCTCATTTTGGGCTTGGGTCTAAGCACCAGCGTTCAGCGTTCTTTCACTCGGCAGCATTGAGCGAGCTAAGATGGATCTGAGCCACGAGACGATCGCAGTCATTGGCCTTGGTTACGTAGGACTGCCTCTCGCCGTTGAATTTGGAAAGAAGCGTCCCGTCATCGGTTTCGACATCCGGCCGGAGCGCATTGCGGAGCTGCGCGAGCATCACGACAGCACCCGTGAGGTAGACCCTGATGAGCTCGCAGCTGCTCGCTACCTCGAATATTCCAGCAATCCCGACGATCTTTCCCGCTGCGGCGTCTTCATCGTTGCCGTGCCTACCCCGATCGACAAGGCCAATCGCCCGGATTTGTCCTCTCTAGTCAGGGCATCCGAAACGGTTGGTAAATCCATGCGGTCTGGTGCCGTCGTTATCTATGAGTCGACCGTCTACCCGGGCTGTACTCGCGAGGTTTGTGTCCCCATCCTGGAGAAAACTTCCGGCCTGGCTTTCAACAAGGATTTTTTTGTCGGCTACAGTCCAGAACGTATCAACCCAGGTGACAAAGCGCACCGGCTGCCGATGATCACGAAGGTGACGAGCGGCTCGACGCCAGAGGCGGCCGAAGCTATCGATGCACTCTACGCCTCAATCATCACGGCTGGAACCCATCGCACCAGCTCCATCGAGGTAGCGGAAGCCGCCAAGATTATCGAGAACACCCAGCGTGATCTCAACATCGCCTTGATGAACGAGCTTGCCATTATCTTCCATAAGCTCGGCCTCGATACTCAGGAGGTCCTCCGCGCCGCTTCCACAAAATGGAATTTTCTTCCTTTTACCCCCGGCCTCGTCGGAGGTCATTGTATCGGCGTGGATCCTTATTACCTCACCCACCGTGCCCAGGAAATCGGTTATCACCCGGAGGTCATCCTCGCCGGCCGCCGCATCAACGATGGCATGGGCGCCCACGTCGCAGATCGGGTAGCCCTCCTCATGATGAAGAAGGGGTTTCCAGTTGTCGGCAGCCGCATTCTCGTGCTTGGCTTGAGCTTCAAAGAAAATTGTCCGGACCTGCGCAATTCCAAAGTCATCGACGTCATTCGCCGCCTTCGTGATTACAATGCTACCGTCGAAGTGTGGGACCCTTGGATCAGCCGCGCCGAGGCACGTCGGGAATTCGGCCTTGAGGTCGAAGCTTGCGAGCCGCCGGCGGGCCGCTACGATGCCGTGATCCTCGCCGTTGCACATCGCGATTTTGCCGAGATGGGCGCCGCAAAGATCCGGGCATTTGGCCGCCCAGGTGCCGTGTTTTTTGACGTAAAGGGAGTATTCGAAAAGGGCGAAAGCTGTGAGCGACTGTAGCGCTCCCGCCTTCGTGCAGCAGATTTCCGTCTAGTCGCTACGAAAGTACCTATGACCACCCTGCTCCTCACTTCCGGGATCGCCCTGAACTCCGCCTTGCTTGTCGGTCTTCTGTTCTATATCCGCCATAAGCATAGGATTCTCTATCGGCACTTTGGTAATCTGGAGCTGGCGCCTTGGAACGCCCAAAGCCTTCACATGCTCATGACTGCCGGCGCGCCGCTACCCAAGGCTGGAGGATGGGCGGCTTCTGTGGATTTCCTCACACAAATCATCTCACTCTTGAGGGAAGCAAAGCCTGAGCATGTCGTGGAGCTTGGTTCCGGCCTTTCCACTCTGATTATCGCCGCTGAGCTTAGGCGCATTGGCCGCGGCAGCCTAACGTCGATCGAGCACGATCCCGATTACGCTGCCATTACCAGATGCAATATTGCGCTCCATGGTCTCCAGGATTACGTGGATCTTCGGATCGCCCCGTTGATGACCAACGAAAAATGGGCACCTGAAGTTCCTTGGTATGACGTCAATACCTTGTCAGATCTACAATCGGTCGATCTGCTTATCATTGACGGTCCCCCAATGCCCGTGCACCCTCTGGTCAGATCTCCGGCCCTTCCCTTTTTCATGCAGCGGTTTTCGCCTCGCTGGACCGCCCTTCTTGACGATGCATCGCGAAAAGGAGAGCAGGAGATTCTCCAGCAATGGAAAAACCAGATTCCAAACATCTCTATTAGGCACCTAGCACTCGAGAAGGGCGCCGCATTGATAACGCCTTACAAGGCCTGAACGCCCTGCTGCACAAAGCCACCATCCAGTCCTTTCCTCACAAGACCAGTAAGAATTCGACGCCTTGGCACGTCACGCCCTGTCATACTCCTTGATCCGCGATCTCCGGCGCCTCTACCGCCAATTTTCACCACGCCGGCGTCTGCAGCTTGCTGCCGTACTCCTGCTCATGTTGCTGGGCGCCCTTGCGGAGTTGATGACTTTAGGGGCAGTGCTGCCATTCCTGGCCATCATGGCAGACCCTGGCAAAGCGCTGGACTATCCTCTTCTCGGTCGCGCCTTGGGAATGCTCGGCTTAAGCGCTCCGAGTGACCTGCTCCTTCCAGCAACCATTGTATTCGCGACGATAGCGCTGTGCGCTGGCGGCCTACGTTTGCTGCTCGTTTGGTCCAGCCAGAAGTTCGTCTACCGGTTAGGCTACGATCTCGGAGTGGAAGTTTATCGCCGCACACTGTATCAGCCTTATAGCTATCATGCGACCAAAAACACCAGCGAGTTGATCGCCGGCATCAACAAGGTCCAAATGATCATCGCCGGCATGCTTCTCCCGTTGATGCAGGCTCTCACGGGAGTGCTGATATCTCTGTTCATCCTTGCGGCTCTCATTCTTATAGACACAACCACCGCTCTCGTTGCTGCAGCCGGATTTGGAGGAATATACGCAGCCGTATCCACTGCGACCCGTCGTCGATTACGCGCAAATAGTGGAATTATTGCCAGCACTCAATCTCGCCGCGTACAGGCAATTCAGGAAGGTTTGGGGGGCATCCGCGACGTGCTGCTTGATCACGCTCAGCCGATCTACGTCAGGAGATTTGCGCATCTTGATTCTCAATTCCGGGATGCGCAAGCGTGGAACGCATTCATTGGAATAGCCCCTCGGTTCGTTATTGAAGCCCTTGGAATGGTTTTGATCGCCGCGCTCGCTTTCGGCCTCAGTCGACAAACTGGCGGTCTCTTAGCGGTGCTTCCCACCCTTGGCGCCCTGGCGCTCGGGGCACAACGAATGCTCCCCCTTCTACAGCAGGTATACAATGGCTGGGCACAGGCCGTCGGCTCACATCACCTGCTAGCAGATGTCCTTCAACTTCTGGAACTCCCTGTTAAAGCTGTTGACAGTGCCGCTCGTTCTGGAAAGCCCCAACCATTCACTCGCGCAATTCGCTTCAAGTCGGTTTCTTTCCGTTATGCTCCTCACCAGCAACTTGTCCTTGAAAACGTCGATCTAACCATTCACAAAGGTGACCGTATTGGGATAATCGGCAAGACAGGCAGTGGTAAGAGCACACTTGCCGACCTTATGATGGGTTTGCTGCGGCCTACTTCTGGTGAAATCTGGATTGACGACAAACTGCTCGATGAATCGTCGTTACCCAGCTGGCAGGCTCAGATTGCTCACGTTCCACAATCCATATACCTGGCCGACGCGACCATTGCTGAGAACATTGCATTTGCTGTACCTGACCACTGCATCGACCTCGATCGTGTGACGGAGGCTGCCCGAAAGGCAAGGCTGCACGATTTCATCATGACTTTACCTGGGGGGTATCAAACTGTCGTTGGAGAACGCGGCATTCGGCTCTCCGGCGGGCAGCGCCAGCGTATAGGGATTGCGCGCGCTCTCTACAAGGAGGCTCAGATCCTCGTATTCGATGAAGCGACAAGCGCCCTAGACTCAGAAACTGAAACAGCCGTCATGGAGGCCATCCAATCTCTCGGTACCGACTTGACAATCGTGCTTATTGCGCACCGGCTATCAACCCTTCGGTCATGCAATCGGGTATTCCAGGTGAGTGGTGGGCGGGTGTTGGAGATTGCCAGCCCCTTACATGCGGACCTCATCTCCGCGTTGCGATCAGATGAGGCAAAGGTGACCAGCTGATGCCGAATATCCCCAACCCGCCTTCTGTCGCTGTTATTATTCCCTGTTGGAACGCCGAAAGATGGGTCGCCTGCGCTATACAAAGTGCACTCGACCAGGATTATCCAAGTCTCGAAGTCGTAGTTGTCGATGATGGGTCGACAGATAACAGCCTAGGAGTAATCAAGTCTTTTGGTAATCGAGTCCGGTGGGAATCGGAACCAAATCGTGGCGCGCCAGCCGCCCGCAATCGGGGCCTTGAGCTTAGCAATGCCGAGTTCGTGCTGTTTCTCGATGCAGACGACTGGCTCGCGCCAGCAGCGGTGAGGACGCTTGTCGAAAAAGCCGTCCACCTGCCTCAGAAGGCAATTGTCTTTGGAGATACTATCCAAGCAAGTGGATCTAGAAAAATTCTGGGACGAAAAAAGCATTGGCTTGCTGATGGCGATACGTGCCCAGCAACCCTGGCGATCTTTGGCCTCAATATCACTTCACCTTTGCACAGACGCACACTTCTTCTCGAAGTCGGTGGTTTTGACGTCGGGAGACCATCCGGCCAAGTGAGGCAGCTACATTGGAATCTCGTAAAGGCGGGTGTCCAGTTCATCTATACAGCCACTGATGTTTTCTACCAACGCCTACATGCAGGGCCCGGAAGAATTAGCAGGAGACCCGATTCTCCTATATGGGCAGATGACCTTATAAATATTTACCAGTGGCTTCGATCTGAAAACTATTGTTTCAGTGTAGAGGAACGCGAATTCTTGGCCAAGAAAATGTGGTTATGCGGGCGCAAACTCATTAGAGACAGGAAGGCAGGCTTCGATTCGTTGTTTCAGATCGCTGAATCTCTTTCTCCGAATAGATGTATTGAAGGCGGCTTGACGTATCGAGCGCTCAACGCTATCGGCGGCCCAATATGGGCGGAACGCTTCGCTTCGGTTCTCCAGCAAATGCGGGCGCTAACGTCTTAGAACCGTACAGATACCGATTGATAGCTCTTCCCGCCTCACCTAAGACGCAAATGCGAAGAACTGATCCGTCCGGAACAATCTCCCTTCTTCTTCCCGATCTCCGCGGAGGTGGTGTAGAGCGGGTGCGCATTCTTCTTGCTCAAGAGTTCTTGGCTCGAGGCTATAA
>QGVC01000385.1 GCA_003242645.1 Pseudomonadota bacterium | reverse complement strand
CCCACCGGATAGACCCCAAGATAAAAGCCCCAGAGGCCGTTCCCCGCACCCAGGCCTACTCGAACCCCCAGCGTGGGCCATTGGCAAGCACGACGGCTAGCCCGTCGGTCAGCGGCGCGAGCGGGGCGAGCGCCACGGCTTGTACGAGGCTCACGAGAAGGATGGCCCAAAAATCCCAGACCAAGAGGTAAAGCAACGCTGCCGTCGCGCCGCCCACAGCGCAGGCTGCTACGACTTCGCGCCGCGCGCGCCAGCGGTCGGCTATGCGGCCCGCAAGAGGCGCTGAAAGCAGGCGAACCGCGGTGCCTGTCGCGAAAACCAAGCCAATCTGGCCGGTTGAAATTCCGCGCGTCTCGATGAAAGCGGGGAGGTAAGGGGAGGCTACGCCGAAGGCAGCATAAAGGAGGCCGTAAAGAATGAGGAAGCGGGGCAGTGGCCCAAATTGTAGCCTCTGATCGTCGCCTGGTGCCTCTGCCATCCAAATCGACCGCGACTGCTACGTCCCAACTTACTCGTGAACGCCTAGACCAATCCTTCGTGCCAGCAAATGGAAATGAACCTCCGCCCTAGATGAAGAGGAGAGTTCCGGCTGGTTCGCGGTCCGCGGTGAGGACGGCAGCGCCACTGGCAACAAAGGCGCTGAAGAGCTTGCAATCAGAGGGATGCCGGCGGAAATTCTGACAAAAAAGTAGGCGCCATCATATGGCGCCTACTCGCTTTAACAATTTATTGCGGCTGGGGCACGATGCGGATGTAGGGCTTCGGAGCTTTCCAGCCCTGCGGGAATTTCTTGCGTGCCTCATCATCCGACAGCGAGCCGGCGATGATGACCTCATCGCCCTGCCGCCAGTTGGCTGGCGTCGCAACACTGTGCTTCGCGGTGAGCTGCAACGAGTCGATGACCCGCAGGATTTCGTCGAAATTCCGGCCCGTGCTCATCGGGTAGACGAGGATCAGCTTGATCTTCTTGTCCGGTCCGATGATGAAAACATTCCGCACTGTTGCGTTGTCGTTCGGCGTCCGGCCTTCCGAGGTGTCACCAGCATCGGCAGGCAGCATGCCGTAAAGCTTCGATATGGAGAGGTCGGAGTCCGCGATCATTGGGTAGTTTGGCGCGGCTCCTGTCGTCTCTTCGATATCGACGGACCACTTCTTGTGGCTGTCGACGGGGTCGACGCTCAAACCGATTATTTTGACATTCCTGCGATCGAATTCCGGTTTGAGCTTCGCCATGGTGCCGAGCTCGGTGGTGCAAACTGGTGTGAAATCCTTTGGATGTGAAAAGAGCACGCACCAGGAATCGCCGATCCATTCATGGAAGCGGATCCGGCCCTCTGTGGTCTCAGCCTCAAAATCTGGTGCGATACTATTGATTTGCAACGCCATTCTGATCTCCCCTATGGGTGTCTCTATCCATTGGTCGCGAATGATAACGTCTATGTCCGAGTGCTCCGGCAGTCGACGCCAGCTCAATTCACGGTCGGCGCATAATACTCAAGAGGTAAGCAGTTGCAATGAATTAACCGCCTCTCAAGCGCTTGGTGGCGAAGTTTTACAGCCTGTGGTTATGTTCACATCCGCGCGATGACATAGGCTATCAAGATCGCCATTTTTTGCCCTGGGGGAGCCCTATGGGTACCGTTGTCATTAAATGCAATGTCACAGGAAAGGATTTCTCTGTCGGAATTGAAACGGACGAATTCAGTTTCAACGCTCTTCCCGACCTCAGGTTGAAATCACGCTGCCCGTTTTGTGGCTCAGAGCACGAATGGACACCCAGACAGGCGCGCTTGCGGAGGGATCCTTGGCTGCGATACGCGGACGTGGAGCTGGGAGGAACCGAGCCGCCGGTGAAGAACTGAATGACGCGCCCGTTGGCGGCCTCGCGGCTTGGGCTTAGCCCCCGCGCAGATAGGTGTTGGGAGGGGATCGGCTGCTGGCATACAGTCTCGAAGTCGCAACGAGATTGTCAGGTTGAAAGCCGATGAAGCTAAAGCTGCACCACATAAACTTCTGCACGACCAATGTGTCCGGGATGACCGACTTCTACCGGACAGTTCTCGGCCTGGAGGACGAGCCCTCCCTGCAGGCGACGCGAGTCGTCTCCCAGGGGTATGCCGGCAAGGTCGGGTTCGTCACTGACGGACATACCCAGATCCATTTGGCGGAAAAGGATTTGGGTGTCACGTTCCGGACTGGGCAAGCTATAAATCCGCTGGAGCGAGGCCACATCGCCTTCCGAACCGACGATCTCGAAGCATTCAAGCGGCGCCTCAAGGAGAAAGGGATCCCCTACGCCGACTATGGCGCCTGGGCGATGAACGGGTGGGAGCAGATTTTCTTCTACGATCCCGACGGCAACATCATCGAGGTTCATCAGGTCCGAGATCGAGCCTAGTTGGAAGCAGAATCGGCAGCGCGCGGCTACCCAGCAATGGCCGATGCGCTCCCGGCTGCCGTGTGCTAAGAGTAGAGACGAAACACGAGATGGGCGCCCCGTCGGGGGGAGACCGCGAGGCGCCCCGTGCCACCGATCGAGACTAGGGGGCATGACCAGTGGGCACATCGATAACCTCGATGGGCTGGTTTGGTTCCACGACTGACGATCCTCTGTGTTGATTACCGGAGCTTGTGCTCAACCTGCAACACAACCGGAAGCTGTCAGCGCGAAGGTTCGATTTTTGGGACGCTACGTCTCAAGAACGGTTTGGGAACCCAGCGCGTTCTATTGATGCCGCGGTCAGTCATGTAAGCGTTCGATGCATTTGGCGAGCCAATCACTGGTGCTCTCTCGCGATATTATTGATCACGTTTCAGCGTTCGTCGGGGTTTTGGAACCGGACGGGACGGTCATCGAGGTCAATGAGACGGCATTGGAAGTCTCAGGTGCCTGCCGCGGGGACGTAGTCGGTCGCAAGGTGTGGGACCTGTCTTTCTTCACCTACGACTCAGCCGTCGCAGGCAGGCTCCAAGAAGCCATCGGGGAGGGCGCTCAGGGGGCATCGGCGCGATTCGACATATCAGGCCGCACCGCCGGGGGCGAGACCATCGTCATCGATTTGATAATGCGGCCTGTCCGGGACCAGAACGGCCGGATCAAGCTTCTCGTACTGTCCGGTATCGACATTACCGAGCGCAAGCGCGTGGAGGATGAGCTGCGCCGGAGCTTGGACCTGCTCGAACGGGCTCAGCGAGTTGGGCGTCTTGGGCATTGGAGCTACAACATTCCTGCCAGGAAGCTGAGCTGGTCTGCTGAGGCTCGGCGAATGTTCTTAGGCGACGAGCACGCCGAGCTGACGTTGGAGCGTTTCCTGCAGCTCGTCCACCCTGATGACCTCGAGC
Source organism: Pseudomonadota bacterium (assembly GCA_003242645.1). Next base: position 84 of record QGVC01000385.1, on the reverse strand, counting down.
GTCTGCGGACCCAATCGCGGGAAGCGATCGAAACCGGGAAAAGGTTCGTATCGTCCTATCGGATACTTGCCGGAAATGGCAGAG
>QGVC01000384.1 GCA_003242645.1 Pseudomonadota bacterium | reverse complement strand
GGTTCATCCGCCAATGACATCATGGGAGGGCTCTTCGGCGCGCTCTCGGTCGTCTCGGCGCTGCTCGAGCGGCAGTCGACGGACAAGGGCCGGGATATTCGTGTCGGCCTTTTTGAAAACTGCCTCCTGCTGGTGGCACAGCACATGGTGCAGTACGAGCTGGAAGGCGTTAACCCGCCGCCCATGCCGGAGCGCGACTTCTCCTGGCCGGTCTACGACATCTTCACCACCGCGGACGGAAAGCAGTTGTTCGTCGGCGCCGTTACCGAGGGGCAGTGGGCGACCCTTTGCGATATCCTCGGCCTCGCGGAGCTGAAGTCGGATCCGCGATTGAAGACGAAGATGGACATGATCAACGCGCGCTCCTGGACCTTGCCAATTGTGGAGCGTGCGATCGCAGGACGTCAGTCTGCCGATCTCATCAGTGCCTTTGAGGAAGCGGGAATACCCTTCGCGCCCATTGCCAAGCCGTCGGACATGTTCCAAGACCCGCACGTCATGCGGCCTGGTGGCCTTGCGACGTCGCGCATGCCCGATGGGAAAACATTCCGCGCTCCTTCGCTCCCGTTCGAGGTCGACGGGCAAATGATGACCGGTGGCGGCGATGTTGCGAGTGTGGGGCAGCATACGGAAGAAATATTGGGCCAACTTGGCTTGGATGCCGAAATGATCGCAACGGCTCGCGATGCGGCATCGGGGAAATCGCTAAAGGCATAGTTGCCGCTAAGAACAGCCAGCAAGAGGCACTCGCTCACGGGGAGAACGCGTAATGTCTAAGTTCAAGAGTTTGGTAGCTGCTATCGCGATTGCGATGACAGGCGTACCGGGCGTCGTTGAGGCCGCAACGAAGATGCGCTGCTCGCATCAGCTACCGCCCGCGCACCACGTCGCGCAGGTGATCGAGCGTTGGGCCGAAGAAGTGCGCACGGCGTCCGAGGGCGAGCTGGATGTGCAGGTGTTCGGCTCGGACAGCCTCGTCAAGGCCAATCAGAACATCACCGCCGTTGCCAAGGGCGATATCGAGTGCGCCTTCTCCCTGAATTTCCAGTGGGGCCGGACGCTGCCGATTATGAACGTGACGGTCGCGCCTTTCGCGTTCGGCGACCTGGAAATCTGGCGCAAGTGGCCGGATTCAGAAGCGGCGAAGTTCCTCGAGGAAAAGCTGCTTGAAAAGGGCGTTCGCAATATCGCGTGGCTGTTTCAGACTAATACATCCGTATTCACGTCCAAAGGACGCTTCTTGGTGAAGCCTGAGGATTTCAAGGGCGTGAAACTGCGTGGGCTGAACGCGGCCTTCGATGCTGCACTTGCTGCACTTGGAGCGACGCCGACGTCGTTGCCGGGCTCCGAGGTGTATCAGGCGCTCGCCACGGGCGTGCTCGATGCAGGTCTGACCGACGTAGCAGCCGCCGTTTCGAGAAAATACTATGAGGTTCAGGACCACTTCACGGTCGTGCCGGTCATCAGTGCCTACCTGCACGGATACGTGAACCCGAAGTGGTACGACGGGCTCTCGGACAAGTCGAAGGCAGCGCTGGAAAGCGCAGGTAAGAAGGCGGCGCTTTGGGCCGTGGAGGCTTCCGAGAAGGCTGGCGCTGCGGCTCCTGATCAGCTTCGCGAGAAAGGAGTGAAGGTCCACATCGCAACGCCCGAGGAGATCAAGGCGCTCGAGGCGATCATGCGGCCAGCTTTCGACGAGAAATTCGCGACCGATCCTGATGCGCAGAAGCTGATCGAGCTCATCGGGAAAATTTGAGATGGAAGGCCTGGAGCAAGGCCAAGACAATCAGCCAACAGCGGAGGAGGTTCAGCCCTCCTCCTTGCTCGCACGTGTGGCTTCCGCTCTCGCCTGGCTCGGGGGAGCACTGAGCGCCTTGCTCGTGCTCATAATACTAGGACTTGTCACCTACGCGGTGGTGCAACGGTATGTGTTTGACCGCCCATTGGTGTGGTCAGACCCCGTTGCAGGATATCTGGTTGTCGCATTGATGCTGGGCGCCGCCGAGGCTTTGCGGCGAGGTGACCACATCTCAATCGACCTGCTGAGTAACCAACTTGGCGCGCGCGGCCGCCGAGCTGTCGCTTATTTCTCCGATCTGGCAGTGCTCGCGTTCGCTGTGGTGCTTGGCTGGAGCTGTTGGGAGCAGATCAGCTTTGCCTACGATTTCGGGTCGTTTACCGCAGATCACCTCGAAATTCCGAGCTGGATCCCGATGGCGCCGCTGCTCGCCGCCTGCGTTCTCCTTGCGCTGATGGCGGCAGCCCGCCTGCTGGATGCATTAGCGCGAGGAGCGCAGCGTTGACGGTTATTCTCGTCTTTGCGGGCTTACTTGCGCTGCTGCTCTCAGGCGTTCCGATATTCGCTGCGCTGGGACTGACGGCGACGGTCATCCTGTTGCTTTTTGAGGGCAGTGTCTCGAGCCTCGCCGAGACGACCTACAGCCATCTCGCCAACCCCGTTCTGACGACGATTCCGCTGTTCGTCTTCATGGCGCAGGTCATGATCCGCGCCAAGGTGATCGACGACCTTTACGAGACGGCGCACACGCTCGTCGGTCATATCCGCGGGGGCCTTGGCATCGCCACCGTGATGGCCTGCACGGTGTTCGCCTCGATCTCCGGCTCTTCAGTTGCGACGGCGCTTTCCATCGGCTCAACCGCCATTCCGCAGATGAAACGGTTCGGTCATTCGGAGCGGAGCGCATTGGGTGTCGTTGCCGCCGGTGGGACGCTTGGCATTCTCATTCCGCCGTCCGGGCCAATGATCCTATATGCCATCGTCTCTGAAGCTTCGATCGGCGCTCTTTTCCTCGCCGGCATCATCCCGGGGTTGCTGCTGGCTGCGCTGTTCTCGCTTTACTGTCTCATTGAGGCGGCCTTGGCCGGGCGTGCAGACAAGCCGGCCTGGGCAGGATGGCCCACCGTCTGGTCGGCTGTCCGGAGGTCGATCTGGGCGCTCATGGCTCCGCCTGTGGTGATGGGTGGCATCTACTTCGGCGTCTTTACCGCAACCGAGGCCGCCGCCGCGGGCGCGATCTACGCGCTCCTGGTTGCGGTGCTCGTGTACCGCAACTTCGGATTGGCCGACCTGTGGGCGTGTGCCTACTCCACCATGCGCACGACCATGATGGTGTTCATGATCATCGCTGCCGCCGCGATGTTCGGTTACGCAATCACCATCATCCGGTTGCCTGTGGGTGTGACCGAAGCGGTTGCGCAGATGGATCTCGGGCCGCTGGGCTTCATCATCGCCGTCATGGCACTGATTTTCGTGCTGGGCATGTTCCTCGAGTCCATCGCGATCATCCTCATCACGACGCCAATTCTATTGCCGACGCTGCATACGCTCGGGATCGATCTGATCTGGTATGGCGTGTTGTTGATGATCAACCTGGAGCTCGCGATGATCACCCCTCCCGTCCTGTTC
>QGVC01000383.1 GCA_003242645.1 Pseudomonadota bacterium | reverse complement strand
TGTGGGGGACGTGGGGGGCGATGCCGCGGCAGCAGCGGCTGATGCCGCGGGGGCTGGTGACGCAGGTGGCGGCGGATCCGGCGGTCTTGGAGATGCGTTTGGCAACGCGTTTGGCGACGCGTTCAGCGATGCTTTCGGTGACGCCTTCAGCGACTCCTCTTGGTGGAAGGGCGGGCGTGTCTTCAAGCGGCGCGGCAAGGCCAATGGTGGACCCGTCGGTCTCGCGGCTCTTCCGCCTCCTCCAATGGATCATATGGAGGATATGCCGCCCGAGGGCGAGAAGGTCTCCAAGGCCGAGGCCGAATACCAAAGCAAGCCCAACGGGCGCGAGCGGTGCGAGCTCTGCGCTCACTACATGGACGGGGCCTGCAGCATCGTGAAAGGCAGGATCTCGCCCGACGGCTGGTCGAAGTTCTTTGAGCCAGCCTGATCATTCAAACGAGGGACAATCCAAAGGTGCAATCATGGAAGTAACCACGCAGGACACCACTGCGGGGCCCGTCGCCCTGCCGATTGATGATCTTCTCGACGAATTCGAGAAAGGTCCATTGGGCGGCGAAGGTGTGCCGAAGATCGAAGCCGAGGCCCCGCAGGTCGGGCAGGAAACGAAGACCGAAGAGCCTGAAAAGCCTGAAGCCCCGAAGAAGAAAGAGGACGATCCGGTTGCCAAGCTTCAGCGCGAGCTCAATGAGCTGAGGGCGCGCGAAGAGGCCTCACGGAGGGAGCGCGAGCATTACGCAAGGCTTGCCGCCCAGAAAGCTCTCGAAGCTCAAAGGGCGATGGCGCGGGCGCACCTGTCCGATTACGACCTCACGTCGAATGCGCTCGATGCCGCTCTCGACAAGATGGAGACGCTGAAGAAGGAGTACGCGTCGGCATTTTCCGAGGGTGACGGCAACAAGGCGGCTGAAATCCAGAAGCAGATGGCCATCCTCGGGGCCCGTATCACCCAGCTAGAGGATGTCAAGGCGCGTCTTGAGCATCAGGCGCAACTACAGAAGCAGCGGGCTCAACTGCAGGCCCGTCAGCAGCAGGTTCGGCAACAACAGCCACAAAACGCCGATCCATTCGAGGCTGCAATCGCGCATTATTCTGAGCCGTCGAAGAACTGGCTTCGCCAGCATCGCGAGTTCGTCACCCAACCTGGCAAGTTCGACGATGTATTGGCTGCGCACTACATCGTCACGAAGAAGCTCGGCCTGCAGCCCGATACGAAAGAGTATTTCGAGGCGGTCGAGAAGGAGCTCGGTTTGCGCGAGCCAGATGAGGTCGAGGTCGTGGAGCAGAAGAAGCCGCTACGGCGGACGATCCCCGCGGCGCCTGTCTCGCGCGATCCAGTGATCGGCGGCGTTGACAACAAGAAGGTCACCTTGACGCCGCAGGAAGTGCAGACCGCAGCGGACCTCGGCATGACCAAAGAGGAATATGCGAAATACAAGCTTAAAGCCTTGCAAGAAGGCCGTTACGACTTCCAACAGAGGGTTTGAGGGACATGACGAAACAAGCAGCAGCGAAAGAAAAGGGCCTTTCTCGCGCGCCGATGCGCGCACCATTGCGCCAAGACATTCCGACTGATCGCGCGGTAGCCTACCGTCGCGACGGCACGCCCGTTTGGCGCCATGGTGCAGCTAGCGAAGATCGCCTCCACATTGATCCGAGCCTTATCCCCGAGGGCTGGACGTGGGAGTGGAAGCGCTTCACGGTCTACAATGCTCCCGATCCCGCTTATCAGGCGGCGCTAGCCCGTGATGGCTGGGAGCCTGTTTTAGCCGAGAATTACCCCGGCGTCTTTATGCCCATCGACTACAAGGGGCCTGTGATTGTCGATGGCCTTATGCTGATGGAGCGCCCCTCGGTCCTTACCGAAGAAGCCCGCGCCGAGGAAAAGCGCAAGGCTGATGCAGCAATCAACGGCCAGCTCGGCATTACGCTGCCACATGGTGTCCCCGTGGGCAATATCGCGGAAGCGCCACGGCAGACCTATGTGCGGAAGCACCAGGAACACAACATGCCGCGCCCGCAGCTCGAAATCGACGATTAATTATTGACGGGCTAGAATTCTTCAGTTATATGAGATGCATTCTCGTTAGAGTTTGCGTCTCTCAATCGCTCCGCGCCGGAGCGTATGTAGCGTCAGATACCGCGCCGGGTTGCGCGCCTGACGAATGCGTAGAGAGCGCTGGCCTCGCGCCGAGGCTGGCAGGTTAAAACGGCGCACGGTTCTAGCACGCTGCTGGACCAGCCAATCCAAGAAAACCTGATCTCCAAATGGCGAACAAAAACGCGCCTTTCGGCGCACGTGTGCTCATGGGCGGTGCTGGTGCAGCGCCGAACTTTGAGCTCGTTCCTTTCACCATCTCGAAAAACGACTCGACGAAAATCTTCACGGGCGATTTCGTGAAGAAGCTCGCCACTGGCTATGGTGCTCAGTGGACGGCGGGCACTGCGGTGTCGCAACTCTGGGGCATTTTCCAGGGGTGCGAATATCTCTCTGCATCGCAGGGTAAATGGGTGCGCAGCGCCTATTGGCCTGGGGCTGATGCGGCGAGCGATGCCGTGGGGTATCTAATCCCGCTCGTACTCGGTCAGCCTATGCGCCTCATCCTGCAGACAGATGGAACTGGCGTTTCCTTCGCCGACATCGGCGCCAACTTCGACGTGGCGATGGGCACAGGCGATACCGTTACCGGACAGTCTGGCATGTACGTCGACGTGTCGACGATCAGCACCACAGCAACGCTGCCATTGAGACTGGAAGCTCTTTACGGCCAGAACCTTACCGATGGTGGCCGTGAAGGCGTCGGGGATGGCACGGAGGCGGGTGCCTACAACTGGGGCATCTTCGTGGCCAACATTCACCAGTCAACTGGACTGGCTTCGTAAGGAGGAGCGACGATCATGGCTGTCAATACCGCACAGATTAAGTCGCTCCTGCTGCCTGGCCTGTATAAGGTCATGGGCGACTACGAGAAGATCGAGACTCAGTGGTCAAAGATCTTCAAGCGGCAGAAGTCGACGATGGCGACCGAGAGCTCTGTCCAGATGCGCATGCTCGGCATCGCGCAGCTCAAGACGGAAGGCGGCGCGACGGCGATGGACAACAACGCCGGGCAGAGGTTCGTCTACAACGCCACCTCGTTCGAGGTTGGCCTTGGCTACGCGATCACTCGCAAGTCCATCGACGACAACCTCTATAAGCGGGACTTCAACGCCGCGAACCTGTCGATGATCCACTCCTTCCAGGAGTACAAGGAAACCCGTGCCGCGAACATCTTCAACAACGGCACGACCTACGACGCGACCATCGGTGGCGACGGCAAACCTCTGTTTGCCACTGACCACCCGTATGACTACGGCACGTGGGCCAACAGACCTTCGGTCGATGCGGACCTCAATGAGACCTCGCTTCTCCAGGGCATGATCAATATCAGGA
>QGVC01000049.1 GCA_003242645.1 Pseudomonadota bacterium | reverse complement strand
ATCGATGTGAAAGTCACCGGGTGCGCAGTAAAGACCTGCGTCCGTCAGTTGTAGCCAGTCTTCGAATGCTAACGGCACGTGGCGGACCGCACGACTTCCAAACGTTGGATGGTATTGGAGTGAGCTGAGTTCACTCTATGTTCTAGTATTCGGTAAATATTGCAGCTAGAAAACTTCAACAAGCGCACTCTCTCTTCGAACCTCGAATTCAATCGTCGCAGTGGGCGCAAATTCTCGGCTTGAGGAAATGGTAAATTTTTGGTTAACATCGTTCAGAAATCGTAGTTCCGGTTTTTGACGCAGCGTCGCGAGTACTAGAGTGGGGCGTCTGAGCTGGAGTTCGAAAGGCGCATGGCGGGGAGGCGCGCTCGGGCTTGGGGGTATCCTCCTGCTCATGACACAACCCGCAGCCGCGGACGAGCGGCGCTCCACGTGGGAGATCTGGGGCGGAGCCGACGTCAACGCGAATAGCTGGTCCGCGTACTCGGGAACAACGACCGCGCTCTCCGGCTCGCTCGAAACCAATGGCTGGCGCCTCCGCACCGGTGGCGGCTATGGAACCTACTCATACGATTCAGATGGGACCACCATTCGCGGACACGTCGGCTTCGGCGAATTGCTGTTGGGTTACCAACACCAACTGGGATCGGTGACACTCAAAGGCTTCGTTGGTGCCGCAGCGGAAGCGCACAGTCTCAGCCCTTTAGACACCGAGAGTACGGTCGTCGGGACCGATTACGGCGTCAAGACTGCGCTTGAAAGCTGGTGGGAAATCACACCGGAAATTTGGTCTTCTCTCGACCTGTCTTGGTCATCAGTGCACGGCGGGACATACGCGGCTCACGCGCGTGCTGGCTATAGAATTGAACCAGAGCTTTCGCTCGGCATGGAGGCTTCCGCAAACGGCAACTCCGAATACGATGGCGGCCGTGTTGGAGCGCTTGTGCGGTTCGCTTGGCCAGGTGGTGAGATAAGTGCAAGTGCCGGAGCCTCGATCGACAGATCTGGCGAATTGGGCGGATACGGTGCCCTAAGCGCGCTCTACCGCTATTAGCGGTGAGCAGATCGGCACAGCTGCTCGAAAAAAATGTGGCCATACCGTGATTTGCAGGTCCGCCAGGGTTAACGGCCCTCAAATCGTGCTACAGTTGAGCGTCCGTCAAATAACCAAACAACCGTCACAGCGAGGGAATTGTGAAAAGCATCCTCGTTCCTGTCGAGAAGCACGATCTCGTCACCTCGATGCTCGAGTGTGCTGCGCGAATTGCCGGCATGTTCTCGGGCACGGTGGAAGGTGTCGCACTGCGGCTGCCGCAAATCTCCGTTGTCGGCCCTGACCCGGTGGTGACGGTGACGTTTCCGCGTGCCGAGCAGGAGGATTTGGAGATCCTTGCCACTGCGCGGCACATTTTCGATGCCTATTTCGCAAGCGAGGCGACTCGCTCGTTGCCAGAGGGTCAACGTCCTCGCCACCGCTGGCGAGCAGGCGACCCTGTCGATGACGCCGCTTTGGCGAGCTTGGCGCGTGTTTACGATCTGACCGTCGTCGGCCGGCCACAAAGCGGCACGGCTGGCCCTCGCATGACAACACTCGAGGCGGTTCTATTCGAAAGCGGCCGGCCGTTGCTGATCGCACCACCTGAAGCACCCCGGTCACTCGGGGAACGCATTGTTATTTCTTGGAACTGCAGCTCAGAATCCGCGCGCACTGTTGCTTATGCGATGCCGCTCCTGGTGAAGGCGCGCGAGGTGATTGTCCTCACTGTCGAGGGCGCAGTGACTCCGGGTCCGTCCGGCAAGGAGCTGGCCGATTGTCTCGCTGCTCATGGCATCGAGGTGCGCGAGCTGACTGTGCTTGCTGGGGGGCGGAAGCCAGGCGAGGCCATTCTCGAAGAAGCGCGACGGCTCGGCGGCGATCTGCTCGTCAAGGGCGCTTATACGCAAAGCCGGCTGCGGCAGATGATTTTCGGCGGAGCCACGAACCACATACTGTGGCACACCGAGATGCCGGTGTTCATGGCTCACTGATGGCCGAACCGCCAAACGGACGAGCGCCAGGCTTTATCGAAAGTCGTCCAGCGTCAACAGAGGTGTGAACCGTAGCCCAGCTGCACGGAATGCCTCCTCCGCTCCCTCGAGGCGATCGACAAGAGTAATGACGCGGGCGATCTCTCCACCTTCCGCGCGAACGGCTTCGACGGCCTTGAGCGCGGAACCTCCCGTGGTCGTAACATCCTCCACGATGATCACCGGCTCGCCTTTCAAGCTCTCACCGGGCGCCAGGCCTTCGACAAGGCTACGCGTTCCGTGATCCTTCACCTGCTTGCGAACGAAGAAGGCCGAGATGGGCCGCCCACGCAGCGGGCTTACGGCTGCCACCGCTGACGCGATTGGCACGGCACCCATCTCCAGCCCACCAATCCAGCGTACCTTCTCCTTTTCGATCTGATCCAGGATGAGGTTCGCGATGATCCAGCCACCCTGCGCGTCAAGCACGGTCGGCTTCATATTGAAGTAGAACGTGGACGTGCGCCCCGAGGCGAGCTTCACCTCCCGGCCCTGTTGGAAAGATCGTGTTTTGATGATTTCGATAAGCCGGGCGCGATCCGCCTCCGGCGATCGATCAAGGGGCATATCCGGTCACCTTTCCTGTAAAGCTGAGGTGCCTTGTGCCCGAGGGGACAAGGCTGTCAAGAGACCTCGTTGACTGCGGGGCAGCAAATCCCCCGGAACCTCACGCGAAACGGATTGTTCCTGAGCAATAACAGAAATCGACCGACGGATAGCGGCGGCTTCGGCTACTGGCCGACCAAGAGCTGATCATTCGGTAAGGTGCAAGGTTCCAGCTTCTTGGCAGAACGAAACAAGGAATTCTCAAAGCAGACCGAACCAGCGGTCGTCATGACGCCGACGACGCCCAGACCTATCGTCGCTGGCGCGGAGGCATTTTATCGTGTGGCTCTGCAAGAGCTGGCTCGCAGCAACGTTCCTTTCGTTATCGCCGGAGCCTATGCCTTCAGCGCGTACACGGGCATAACGCGCGCGACGAAAGACCTCGACGTGTTCTGCAAAGCTAGTGACTACCCGCGTTTGCTGGCGCATTTTCAGCGATTGAATTACGCCATCACGGTGGAAGATGAGCTTTGGATCGCCAAGGTCCACAGCGGTGCGCACTACATCGATATAATTTTTGCTTCGCCCAACGGCGTCATCCCTGTCACTGACGACTGGATCAACAACGGACGGCCAGCGGACGTTTTCGGCACACGCGTCCAGATCGTCGGCCCGACCGAGCTGTTGTGGTCCAAGAGCTTCATTCAGCAGCACAATCGTTATGAAGGCGCAGACATCGCGCACCTCATTTTGAAGGCACATGAGGAAATCGATTGGAGCCGTTTGCTCTCCTACATGGATGCTCATTGGGAAATTCTATTCGCACATCTCATCAACTTCCGTTGGATTTATCCATCGGAGCGGGCCTGCGTTCCATCATGGCTGATGCACGAATTGATGGATCGCCTTCGCATCCAGCTCGAGCTTCCTCCGTCCAAGAGAAAAATCTGCCGAGGCGGAATGCTCTCTCCTGCCGATTATCTGATCGACACCGAGGAATGGAATTTCGCGGATTTCAGCGGAAAAGGTGGGGCGAAAAATGCCTCGTAAGCTGAAAGTCGCCGCACTTGCTGACCTGCACGTCAGAGAAGGGCAGGTCCGCCCCTACCGCGAGCTTTTCGAAGAGATCTGCCGGGTGGCTGATGTTCTTGTGCTGGCTGGCGATCTCACGGACTTGGGCAAGCGAGAAGAAGCGGAAATTCTGGCGCAGGATGTAAAAGCCTGCTCGATCCCAGTTCTGGCCGTTCTCGGCAATCACGACCACGAATCCGGGCAGCCGGAAGTGGTAAGGCAGGTCTTACGCGACGCCGGCGTAATGATGCTAGAAACCCGGGCCTTCGTTGTGGGGAATGTCGGCTTCGTGGGGACAAAAGGCTTCGCCGGTGGATTCGGCAGACATTTGCTCACCGCATTTGGCGAGCCCGTGATTAAACAGTTCGTGACCGAAAGCCTCAACGAGGCGGCACGACTCGAGAATGGCCTACGGACCTTGCACACGGAGCGCATTTTCGTCGTTTTGCACTATGCTCCGGTGCGAGACACGATCGCGGGTGAGCCATTGGAAATATATCCATTCCTCGGCTCATCCCGCCTTGCTGAAGCCATCGATCGTTTCAATGTGAGCGCTGTGGTGCACGGACACGCGCACCACGGCAAGTACGAAGGACGCACGCCCGGCGGCGTACCCGTCTACAATGTCGCGTCACAGGTGGAAAAGCCGACCGGCCGGACATATGGCCTGATCGAGGTTTAGCCTCGCTGTCGAAAACGCTTCTTATGGCTGGAGAATGCGCTTCGACCGCACCCGCCCTTCGTCGTCGAGCTGATAGACAATCGGAACACCCGTTGCGATCTCGAGCTTGGTCACTTCCTCGGGCGACAGATTGTCGAGCTTCATGACGATAGAGCGCAGCGAGTTACCGTGCGCCGCGACGAGCACATTGCGGCCCGCCTTCACCTCTGGCCAGATCTTCGACTCGTAGTAAGGCAAGGTGCGCGCGGCCGTATCCTTCAGGCTTTCGCCTCCGGGGGGTCTTACGTCATAGCTGCGCCGCCAGATGTGCACCTGCTCCTCTCCCCAGCGGCGGCGCGCATCATCTTTATTGAGACCTGAAAGATCACCGTAATCCCGCTCATTGAGCGCCTGGTCAGCGTAGGTGAGGAGCCCCGTCTGCCCTAGCTCTTCGAGCATAAGCTCAAGAGTTTGCTGGGCCCGTTTCAGCGCGCTGGTGAACGCCACGTCGAATTTGTAGCCCTCCGCTTTGAGGAGCCTACCAGCTGTGCGCGCTTCCTCGACGCCTTTTTCGGAAAGACCAGGATCGCGCCAGCCCGTGAACAGATTGAGCTTGTTCCATTCGCTCTGGCCGTGCCGAACCAGCACGAGCACGTTGTCACCTGCCATTTCGTATCCTTGTTATTCGCTGTCGATCACTAATCCAGGTGCGCCAAACAGACTCAAATTCCAAGCACATCTCTCATCGAGTAAAGCCCTGGCGGCTTACCCCGTCCCCAGAGAGCGGCCCGAACCGCACCGCGGGCGAACAGGCTCCGGTCACTCGCGCGATGTGTCAGCTCGATGCGCTCGCCTTCTCCCGCGAAGATGACCGTGTGCTCCCCGACCACGTTCCCGCCGCGGAGAGTCGCATAGCCGATGTCGCCGCGATTTCGTGGCCCGGTATGGCCATCGCGCACGCGAACGCTGCGGTCCTTATGGGAAATGCCTCTCCCCTGCGCCGCAGCCTCGCCAAGCATGAGGGCTGTCCCGGAAGGTGCATCGACCTTGTGCTTGTGATGCATTTCCAGGATTTCGATGTCGAAGCTGTCGTCGAGAATCTGAGCGACCTTGTTCGTGAGGGCAGCCAGCAGGTTTACGCCCAGGCTCATGTTGCCTGACTTGATGATAGTGGCGTGACGGGCGGCAGCGGCAATGGCAGCCTCGTCTTCTTCAGAAAAACCGGTCGTACCGATTACATGAATGATGCGCGCGTTCGCTGTCAGTCCAGCGAACTCGACGGAAGTTTTCGGTGTCGTGAAGTCGAGCACTGCGTCGGCGCGGGCGATCAACTCAAGCGGATCATCGCTGGCGACAACGCCCAGGTTGCCGATGCCCGCCAGAGCGCCGATGTCCTGGCCAAGCGCCGGCGAGCCTTCGCGTTCGGTGCCGCCAATCAAGACGCACCCAGGCGTCGCGTGGACCACGCGGACGAGCTCACGCCCCATCCGGCCGGCCACACCCATCACCGCAATTTTCAAGTCGCTCATGAGAGTCACCTCGCGTTCAGGCGCGTATAGCAGAGGTGACGTGAGAAGAGAAAGGCCGCCCGGCGCATTTCTTTACGAGAATCGCCGTGAGACATTCGTGCAGGCCGAAGTGCGCTCGCTTGCGCAGCGGCCGTGCACCCCCGGCCAGCCAAACGCCGGCTCAGTTCCATGCGAACGCGATTTTTTCGAGCTTGACGCCCCCGATCCGATCGTAGGCTCTGGCGATCGGCCGGCCGCCACGCCGCCAATAGAAGTCGATGGCCGGGGTGTTTTCGGCTAAAGCCCAGCAGATCAGGCCTTTGATCCTGCGCTCATCCATGGCGCTGCGACAGGCTTCGAAGAGAAGCTCGCCAAACCCGAGGCCCTGATAAACGGGGGCGAGGTAGAGCTCGTAAATTTCGCCCTGATAAGAGCTGCGGCCGCGCGCCGAACCCCACGTGGCGTAACCAGCAACTTCGCCATTGACTTCGAGCACGAGGATATTGTCACCCGAGCGCACGGCACTGGCCCACCATTCCGGACCGCGGCGGCGGATCATGCATTCGAGATGAAGATGCGGGATGATGCCCCGGTATGCGAGTTGCCAGGACTCGCGAAAGACCTTTGCCAATGCTTCCGCATCGGATGGCCTGCCGCGCCTTACTCGAACTTTTGAGCTGGACCCCAACATGAGTCCACTATAAAGCGCGGCAGAAAATGTATTTCAACGTTGTTGTCGCGGCTTCGTTCCGCCCGCGTTCACAAGTCACAGGTGCGAGGGTCCGAAGACAGCCTTTCGGACCCTCGCAGGATTGTCGTCACCAAGAAGAGCTCACGAATTGAACTTGAAGCTCGCGCTCGTACGATTTGCCGCCGAGCTGATGCTCTCCAGCGTTTGCTGAGCGACTTTCGTCGAAAGCTCGAAAAGCTCCTTGGTCTGGGCGCTCGCGACGGTGAACTGCTTCTGCAGGAAATCCGTCTGCAGGCGGATGGCCTCCGGCAGCGTGCGAGCGCGGGCAATGGCCTGAGCTGCGTCGAACGCGGCCTCGGCATTTGCCGCGGTGTTGTTCAAGACCTTCTCGCTGATGGCACGCGCGCCGGCCTGAGCGGTCGTGATCACTTCCTCGAACGCCTTGAGGCTGTCCTTTGCCGCGGCATTGAGCTTCTGGTAGGTCTCGCGGCCCTTGGCGACGCTCTCCGCGGCCATGGCCTGTACGTTTTCCGGGATGCGAGCCTCTTTGGCCGCGTTGAATGCTTCTTGTGCCTGCTGCGTGAACTGCTCGTTCATGACCGTCTCCTAAGGAGCCTCGAGGGGTTGTGACCAATGTCAGCGGAGGTGGGGAATCGCTCCGCCAAATCCGACTGCTCCCTACCTAATACGTTCTATTGTGCGATGCAACATTCATTGTGCATCGCGAAAATGAACAAACTGTCGCACCTCGAACTGTAGGACGTCAGAAAATCAAGCGGCGAGTGCCGGAAAAAGCTCGCGATAGCGCAGGGTTGCCGGGTCGAAGAGCACGTCTTGCGGCCTTAGCGGCCGGGCAAACGCAAGGCCGTCCAGAGATCTGCACCGCGAGATGGCCACGTAGGCCTGCCCGTGGGCGAACGTACCTCGCCCCAGGTCTATGTAGACCCGATCCAAAGTCAGCCCTTGGCTCTTGTGGATGGTGAGGGCCCAAGCCAGCCGCAACGGAAACTGCTTGAAGGTGCCAGCAACCGTTTCGACGATCTTCTCTGCCGCCTGGTCGTAGGCATAACGCCGGTTCTCCCAAGCGACAGGCTCGACCTCGTGCTCCTTGCCGTCGATCTCCACCCACACCTGGCTCTCGCTGAGCCGGCTGATGCGGGCAATCGTGCCGTTGACCCAGCGCCGGTCCGGATCATTCCGCAGCAGAATGACCTTTGCCCCAGGCTTGAGCAGAAGAATGCTATCCGTCGGTTGGGCAGCGTCGCTGAAGTCACCGGTCAGGCTGGCTTCGTAGGCATAAGCCTGACCCGGAAGAGCTTCCAAATAAGCCGCGTTGATCCGATTGGCCGCGGCATTCGTGGGCGTCAGGATGACGAAGGCATCGCCCTCAGCAAGATTGCGGATAGGACGTACACGGCTGTTAAGAAGTTCCAGATCATCCGGGCCGGCCTCGCCCTCCCGTATCCGGTCTAGCACGCTCACGAGATCAGCGTCATCCTGGCGGAACACGTGCTTGAGCTCGAGGTACGCTGTGCCGGCGCCGTCCTGCAGCGTGGGCACGTCAAAGAAGAACGGTCCGCCGAAACGAGCTTCGAGGTGTTCCGCCTCAGCCGCTTCCTGAACGACGGGCGGGAGCTGGTGAAGGTCGCCGAACAGCAAGAGGCGCACACCGCCGAAAGGCTCACGGGGCCGTCCTCGATTGACGCGCAGCGCCTGGTCGATCGCCCACATCAGATCGGAGCGAACCATCGACACTTCGTCGATGATGAGGAACTTGAGCTGCCGCATGATGCGGGCGTTGCGGCTGCGGCGGATGTCGTCTGGCCCGATCAGACGGGGAGGAAAGCCGAAAAAGGAATGGATGGTCTGGCCACCGACATTGATGGCGGCAAGCCCGGTGGGCGCGAGCACGATGCCCTGATCTGCGATGATTTCCCGCAGGCAGCGCAGCAGCGTGGATTTGCCAGTCCCTGCACGGCCGGTGATGAAAAGATGACCTTCACAGGTCTCGGGAAAGGCTGCCGCTAGCTCGTGCTCCGTGGTGACCTGAAACCCCTCTGGCCATGAAATCCTGCTGGCTGGGCAAAGCCCCGTCACCGCATCTGTCTCCCACTCAGGCGACGGCCTTCGCGTCTTTCATGCGCTCCATCTTCTTCCGCATGTTGGGGTCGAGCCAGCGCTTGCGCAAGCGGATGGACTTGGGCGTGACCTCCACCAGCTCGTCATCCGCGATGTAGGAGAGAGCGCGTTCCAGCGTCATCTTCATCGGCGGGGTGAGCAGTATGTTGTCATCCTTGCCTGCCGCGCGGATGTTGGTCAGCTTCTTGCCCTTGAGCACGTTCACGTCGAGGTCGTTCTCGCGTGAGTGCTCACCGACGATCATGCCCTGGTAGACGCGCGTTTGCGGCCCGATCATCAGCGCCCCGCGGTCCTCCAGGTTGTAGAGCGCATAGGCCACAGCCTCACCGTCGCCATTGGAGACCAGCACGCCTGTCCGCCGGCCCTGGATCTCGCCCTTATAGGGGGCGTAGCCGTGGAACAGGCGGTTCATGACGGCCGTGCCGCGCGTGTCGGAAAGCAGCTCACTGTGATAGCCAAGCAAGCCACGCGTTGGCACGTGGAACACCATCCTCAGGCGCCCGCCACCTGAAGGGCGCATCTCGATCAACTCGCCGCGACGCTCGGAGATTTTCTGGACGACGACGCCACTGTACTGCTCGTCGACGTCGATGATCACCTCCTCGATGGGTTCAAGTCGCTGGCCCGTTTCCGGATCAGTCTTGAACACTACCCGCGGCCGGGACACCGTCAGCTCGAAGCCCTCCCGCCGCATGGTCTCGATCAGAATGGCAAGCTGCAGCTCACCGCGGCCTGCCACCTCGAAGGCGTCCTTCTCCTCGGACTCTATTACGCGAATGGCGATGTTCCGCTCGGCCTCGCGGAAAAGCCGCTCTCGGATGACGCGGCTCTGGACCTTGTCGCCTTCCTGACCTGCAAGCGGACCATCATTGATCCTGAAAGTCATCGTCAATGTCGGCGGATCGATAGGCTGGGCCGGAAGCGGGACTTCGACGCTGGGATCACAGAGCGTGTCGGCCACAGTCGCTTGCGTCACACCAGCGATGGCAACGATGTCCCCAGCCTCCCCGACCTCGATCGGCTGACGCTCGAGCCCGCGGAACGCCAGCACCTTGGTGACGCGAGCCACCTCGACCAGCTGACCGTCGTGGCGCAGAACGTGGATCGTCTGGTTTGGCCGCACGGTGCCGGAGGTTATCCTGCCTGTCAGCATGCGGCCCAGGTACGGGTCCACTTCGAGCGTTGTCGCCAGCATACGGAATGGCCCGTCCTCGACCTGCGGCGGCGGAACATGGGACAGGATCAAATCGAACAGCGGCGCCAAGCTGTCCCTGGGACCAGCCGGATCAGGCGCCATCCAGCCATCGCGGCCCGAGCCGTAAAGGGTGGGGAAATCGAGCTGCTCATCCGTCGCGTCGAGGCTGGCGAACAGGTCGAACACCTCGTTCAGCACTTCCAGGTGCCGCTCGTCCGGACGGTCGATCTTGTTGATGGCGACGATGGGCCTCAAACCCCGCTTCAGCGCCTTGGAGACGACGAATTTCGTTTGCGGAAGAGGCCCCTCGGACGCGTCGACGAGCACGATGGCACCGTCGACCATATTGAGAATCCGCTCCACCTCGCCGCCGAAGTCGGCGTGACCAGGTGTGTCGACGATGTTGATACGGGTACCGCGCCAGACCAGTGAGGTGCACTTGGCGAGGATGGTGATGCCGCGCTCCCGCTCGAGATCGTTGCTGTCCAACACGCGCTCGGCCACCTTCTGGTTGTCCCGGAAGGCACCCGATTGCTTCAAGAGCTGATCGACCAGCGTGGTCTTGCCGTGGTCGACGTGGGCAATGATCGCGACGTTACGAAGGTCCATGAAGCTCACGTGCTGCAGCGCAGGAAATCAGGCGCCGAGGTATCACAACTGGCTTGATCCTGCCAGAAGTCGCCCCCCCCGCAGGCTAATCGGCGCTGGTGCGAGTCTCTCCTCAGCGTCCAGCGGTGGGATGCAAGCGCGGCCGCAACCCGAGCCGGAAGAGCGCAACGACGCTCGGCGGCGTCAAAACATCGACAAGCGTGTCGGGATTGATCTGGATGGCGTCCAAATAGCCTTCCGGCGTCCAAGGCCGAAGGCTCCTCCCTGTCACGAGATGGGGCCGACCATTGAGCCTCGCAATGGTACCCATCGGCAGATCCCCAATGGGCCATTGATATGTGCGCTTACCCCCTCCCGGGCCGAGCCTTTCCTCATGCAGGATCCTGTCCATGTGATCCGCCGTAACCCGCCCGGTTCGACCCTCGGCTTGCGCCCACAAGGTCGCAAAGACGAGTGCTTCAGCCCGCCGGCATTCGAAGCATGGCCTGTGCCCCGCCGCGAGCGCCGTGGCCTCATCCAGAAAGAACAGCTCGGTATACCGCCCCGGCGCCATCACCTCCCGATGCCGGCCGCGGAACTGCAGCTCGCAGCAGATCCACTGACGTGTCACCCAGCGGCGGCTTCCGAGAGTCTTGTCCGGCCGGTGGAGACAGCCGCCCCTGTTGCCCATCATGGTCCCGCGCGCAGACGTCGCGATGATCTCTCCCTCGGGCGTCACGCGGTTCTGGAGAGGCATAGGCGCGCTCAAGTTTCAACGACGAATTATGAGAAATAGTACCGGCGACGGGGCGGCGCACTGTCAAAGGCTTTGCCTTCCACGCGTTCGGGACTAAATGTCAGCTCTCGAGTCCCGGACAGGTCAGCGAATGGTTTTGTTGCTCGACAATACTGCCCGCCAGAGCCCCTCCCCTAAAGTGGAGGACACCCGGCCGTCCCTCATCGGCTTGGGGCGGGCGGAGCTTGGCCAAGTGCTGTCCGAGCTCGGGGTGCCGCCCAAGCAGCTGCGCATGCGCATATCCCAGCTCTGGAGCTGGATTTACGTCCGGGGTGCGACGTCCTTCGATCAAATGACCGACATCTCGAAGGACCTGCGGGCGCGGCTCGACGCGGCTTATACGCTGGCCCGGCCGGAGATCGTGAGAGAGCAGGTCTCGGTTGACGGCACGCGCAAATGGCTGTTGCGGCTGCCGAGACGGGGCCGGGAGGCATCACCTCCGGAGATCGAGACGGTCTACATCCCCGAGATCGACCGCGGCACGCTTTGCATTTCGAGCCAAGTCGGCTGCACGCTGAATTGCTCGTTCTGCTATACGGGTACGCAGCCGCTCGTGCGCAATCTCGAGGTTCAGGAGATCGTCGGCCAGATCATGCTGGCCCGCGACCGGATCGGCGACTGGCCCGGCGCTGAGCCACCGGGCGACGGACGGCTGCTGCCCAGCACCGAGCGCAAGATCACCAACATCGTCCTCATGGGCATGGGCGAGCCGCTTTACAATTTCGAGAATGTGAAAGCGGCCATGGAGATCGCCGCGGACGGCGAAGGGCTCTCCATATCCAAGCGGCGCATAACGTTGTCGACCTCCGGCGTGGCGCCAGAAATCCCCCGCTGGGGCGCCGAGAGCGGCACCATGCTCGCCATTTCGCTGCACGCCACGCGCGACGACTTGCGGAACGAGCTGGTGCCTATCAACCGCAAGTACCCGATTGCCGAGCTGATGGCGGCCTGCCGGGCTTACCCGGGCCTCTCCAATGCCAAGCGCATCACTTTCGAGTACGTGATGCTGAAGGGTGTCAACGACTCGCTGGCTGATGCCAAGGAGCTGGTGAAGCTGCTGCGCGGCATTCCTGCGAAGATCAACCTGATCCCGTTCAATCCCTGGCCCGGCACCAAGTACGAGTGCTCGGATTGGGAGCAGATCGAGCGCTTTGCGGAAGTCGTCAATCGTGCGGGCTATGCGAGCCCCGTCCGTACTCCGCGAGGCCGTGACATCCTCGCCGCCTGTGGGCAGCTCAAGTCGGAGACTACCCGACTTAGAGCGAGCGCCCTCTGCACGAACGCGGCGGTTGGGAGCTGAACGAAGATGGTCTGGCCCACGATTTGGCGGATTGTCGTGGTCCCGATCGCGTTCATCATTTCGGGCCTGATCTCCCTTTTCGTGCTCGTAACACTCGGCCTAGAGCGGATCACCCACGCATTTCACGATGCTCCGATGGATGAACCCGATACGGTGCTGGCCTTCTTCGATCTTCTCACGCAGGGCGCCATACTGGCCTCGGGGCTGACTATCCTGCCGGCGTTCCTCGTCGTCGTGATAGGCGAGGTGGCCCGCATCCGATCGGCAGTGTACTACATTCTCGGCGGCGGCCTGGGGCTCGTGGCTATGCCATTCCTGGCGCAGGTTGGGACCGCGGGTATGGCGTGGCCGAGCCCAGCCGTCTGGCAAGTTTTCGCGACGGCGGGATTTGCAGGGGGATTCGTTTACTGGCTGCTCGCCGGGCGGCGCGCGTAAATAACTTCTCAACCGATTGCACGGGGTCTTGAAAGATGGTTGCAGCGGTCCTGCGCTGCCTCGGCGGCTACCTCGTCGCGTGTGTCGCTGCGGCCATTATCGAGGTCTCGTTCGTTCTGCCTCCGCACGAGCTTTTGAGCGCTGGGATAGATCGTCTGACGGCAGCCGGCATTTGGCTCCTGCTTGCCAGCCTGCACACGGCGATCTTTGCAGCTCCGTTCGCAGCCATCATGATTGGTATTGCTGAACGGCGCGGCCTGAAAAGTTCGCTTTACTACGTTTGCGTCGGGATCGGCATCGCGGCGCTTGGGTTCCTGGCACAACTCTCCGGCACCGGAGCCGTTCAACCCGTGAAGGTCACGCTGTATCCTCTGGTCGCATTTTCCGTCGCGGGCATCGTTGGTGGTGCCGTGTACTGGTTCCTCTCGGGCCGGAAGGCAGATCAGAGAGGGTGGCGAAAACGAGCAGCCACACGCGATGTTGCGACGCAATAGGATTGTTGCGGTGCCGAAAAGGCGTTATGGTGCTATCCGGCTAAGCTGCTGGCCACGCGGAGGACATCGCGATGTTGCGTTTTGACGATTACCTGGGGGTGGCCAAGTTCTGGAGCGACGTAACGCTCCAATGGATGGAAACGAGCGCTCAGTTCTTCACTTCGATCCTGCGTAGCTTCGAGCAGAGTAAGGCGGTCTTCTCACCGGCTGCGGGCTCGCCATGGCAAGAGGCCAACCCGGGCAGTCAGACGCCTACAACCTCCTGGTACAAGCCGCCTGCGTGCAGCCCGTTTGAGCCCGATTGGCTTGGGCTGGGCTGGGTCACGCAGCTCGATGCCTCAAAGCTGACGCCCAAAGAAGTTCTCGGGCCGTTCAACCCGGTCGAAGCTTGGACGAAGGCCATGGAGCTGATGGTCCCGTCCATGACGGTTGGCTTGCCGGTCCCTGCAACAACCCAATTGCGCCCAGCAAACTGGCAAGTGGCCGCCATGCCCTGGATGATCGGGCTTGGTATTGCCATGGTCGCTCCTGCCCCGACCGCCGCGGCACCCGCCGAGAAGGCTCAGTTCTCGGCTTATCGGTCGGAGAGCGGCCACGCCGTCGCGCAGGTTACCTTCCCAAACCAAGTCGTGGCCGCCGTCGCAGTTCCGGAGAACGCAGTTTCCATGCTGGACGCGTTCTTCCGCTGGCCTCGAATCGTCCATTGACGTTACCGGGCCAGCGGACGGCCGCGAAGTTGCAATGAGCGCCAGATTTTCAGCTTACTTGGAGGCAGGGCTCGCCGAAGCCGACTTCTTTGGCTTGGCCCGGCAATAGGCTTTTACTTCCGTGCCGTCTTTCCGCTTCGTTGCCGAAACCCAGCTGCATTCGGCCTTGGCCGTGCAAGCCTCTTGCGTCAGGCCTTTGCACTGAGATGCCTCAGGATCGCTAGCCCAGGCTGGGAACGTAAACATGCCAAGAGCGATTACGCCTGCGGCTAAGCCTTTCGCCAACACACCAATACTCACTGGAATCCCCCCGATACGCGGAACAGAGATCATCTTAGAAACAGGGGATCGGCTTTCCTGCAAGGCTATTTTTTGCGCGAGGCCGAGGCCCAGGCGAGCGCCTGCTCCAGCCGATCATCGCCCCAGAACAGCTCGCCATCCTCCGTGATGAAGCTCGGTGCACCGAAGATGCCCCGGGACTGGGCTTCCGCCGTCTGATCCTTAAGACGTTGCT
>QGVC01000048.1 GCA_003242645.1 Pseudomonadota bacterium | reverse complement strand
ACTGCACTCAGTGCGAGCCCGAAGGGTTTCGCCGCATAACGTATTTCCTGGATCGCCCCGATGTGCTCGCCATCTATACGACACGCATCGAGGCGGATGCCGAAGAGGCGCCTGTTCTGCTGTCGAACGGTAATCCCGTCGAGCGCGGGACCATCGATGGCGGCAAGCGGCATTACGCGGTGTGGAAGGATCCCTTCCCGAAACCCTCTTATTTGTTTGCACTCGTCGGCGGAAACTTATCCGCCGTCACATCGACATTTCGGACGAAATCGGGCCGCAAAGTCGATCTCGCCATTTACGTCGAGCCCGGAAAAGAAAACCGCTGCGGCTGGGCGATGGATTCGCTCAAGCGCGCGATGCGCTGGGACGAGGAGCGGTTCGGGCTCGAGTATGATCTCGACGTGTTCAACATCGTCGCCGTGTCCGACTTCAACATGGGGGCGATGGAGAACAAGGGGCTCAATATTTTCAACGACCGCCTCATTCTCGTTTCGCCGGAAACGGCGACGGATGCGATTTACGAAGCCGTCGAATCCGTTGTCGCGCACGAGTACTTCCATAACTGGACGGGTAACCGAATTACCTGCCGCGACTGGTTTCAGCTCTGCTTGAAGGAAGGATTGACGGTCTATCGCGATCAGGAATTCTCAGCTGATGAACGCTCGCGCACGGTGCAGCGCATTTCAGATGTTCGACAATTGAAGGCGCATCAGTTCCCGGAGGATGCAGGCCCGTTGGCCCACCCAGTGCGGCCGGAGAGCTATATCGAGATCAACAATTTCTATACGGCGACGGTCTACGAGAAGGGAGCCGAGGTCATTCGGATGATCGAGCAGATCGTCGGCCGGGACGGCTTCCGCGCCGGCATGGACCTCTACATCAAGCGCCACGACGGGCAGGCCGCGACTGTCGAGCAATTCGTGAAATGCTTCGAGGACGCCAACGGGGTCGACCTCAGCCAATTCATGCTCTGGTACAAACAGGCCGGCACGCCGGAGCTCATCTGCTCGCTCGATTACAACGAGGCGCGCAAGGAAGCGAAGCTCACCGTCGAACAAGTGCTCAAACCGACGCCAGGGCAGCCCAACAAAAAGCCGATGCATATTCCGCTGCGGCTGGGGCTTCTCGGCGGCAATGGTGAGGACATCGATCTCAACCTTGCCGATTCCGGACCAGTGCCGGACGGCGTCATTCACGTGAAGAAGCGCAAGCAGACGTTCCGCTTCACGCACGTACCCTCGAAGCCCGTGCCGTCGCTGCTGCGCGGTTTCTCGGCTCCGGTGAAGCTCAACATCGATCTCAGCGACCGGGACCTCGCATTCTTGATGGCCAATGACAGCGACCTCTTTAATCGCTGGCAGGCTGCGAACACTTATGCGATGCGCATGTTGATACAACTCGTCAAGGCGCGCACGGAGGAGCGGCGCCCGGCGCAGGCTGTCGCTTATGCCCAGGCCCTCGGGGCGAGCCTTCGCAATGAGGATCTCGAGCCTGCTTATCGCGCAGAGCTGCTGAAGCTGCCGTCCGAAAACGACATCGCCCGTGAAATTGCGAAAAATGTCGATCCGGACGCCATTCATCGAGCCCGGAAGCGGCTTTTGCGCATCATCGGCGAAACGTTGGGCGCCGAGCTCGAGGACATCTACAAATCATTCGATGACGGCGGGAAATTCTCGCCCGATGCCGCAAGCGCTGGCCGCCGCGCATTGCGCAACGCGGCGCTCACGCTGCTCAGTGCCCGCAATACCGCGGCAGACAAGGTGCGATTGGCGGACCACTACTGGAAGGCCTCCAACATGACAGAGGCCGCGCACGCGCTGTATCTGCTGGCTGCGCGGGGCGGTACGGATGCCAAGAAGGCGCTTGATGACTTCTACCAGCGCTGGAAGGGTGACCATCTCGTCATCGACACTTGGTTCGCAGCCCAGGCGATATCACCGCTTGCCGGTACGCTGGCGCGGGTGAAGGCGCTCACGCGGCATCCGCTGTTCTCGCTAACCACGCCGAACAAGGTCCGCGCGCTGATCGGCAACTTCGCCGCCCAAAATCTGGTCCAGTTCAACAGGCCGGACGGCGCCGGCTATGAATTCGTCGTCGAACAGGTGCTCGCCATCGACAAGTTCAATCCGCAGATTGCCGCCCGAATGCTCTCGGGTTTCCGGAGTTGGCGTGAGCTGGAGCCTGGCCGCCGCAAGCTCGCGAGAAAGGCTTTGCGGCAGGTGGCGAAAGCGAAGGGGCTGTCCCGCGACGTGACCGAAATCGTCACCAAAATGCTTGAGGCTCCTCCGGCAGATTGAACACTCTCGTGGTCATCCCGAGCCTTGCACCCCGGAATCCACTGACCCCGAGCTCACGTGCAAGTGGATATTTGGATCCCGGCGACAAGCGCCGGGATGACGAGGGTGGAGTGCCTGCGGAATGGGCCCGAGCGGTGCTCACGCCGATTTGAAAAATGTCAAGTCTCGTCAAAAACATCGACAAAATCAGCTTTTTCAATCTCTCGGGGCGATAGAAGCAAGTTCTCCATCAACCGCTTCCCGCCAAACGCGGTTGCCAAGCCATATTCGGCCAATAGACTGGATAGTCTGATGAGTTCCGGCGCACGCGGTGAGCGCCGACGCGGCCTAGCACACCTAAAGCATGCACCCCCCAAGGGAGGACGCTGACCCATGGCGAAACTCAACGTCAATGGAAAGCAGTACGATGTCGATGTCGACCCAGAGACGCCGCTGCTCTGGGTGCTTCGTGAACAGATTGGATTAACAGGCACGAAATACGGTTGCGGCATCGCCGTGTGCGGTGCCTGCACAGTTCACATCAACGGGGAAGCGCAGCGCTCGTGCTCGATCCCAGTTTCGGCTCTGACGGAAACGGACCAGATCGTCACGATCGAAGGCTTGTCCGAGGACAGCTCACATCCGGTCCAGCGGGCGTGGCTGGAGCTCGAAGTGCCTCAGTGCGGGTACTGTCAATCCGGCCAGATCATGGCGGCGGCGGCGCTTCTCGCAAGTACGCCCAAGCCCACCGATGAAGATATCGACGCGGCGATGACCAACATCTGCCGTTGCGGCACTTATCAGCGGATCCGGGCGGCCATTCATCTGGCGGCCGACTATGCAAACAAGACTGCGGGCTGAGGAGGTGAGCCATGTCAGATCGGCATAAGATTTCCCGCCGCGGGTTCATCGTCGGCTCGGCCGCTGCTGCAGGCGGTCTGGCGCTCGGCTTCCATGTTCCCTTCTCGGCAGCGCAGGCGGCCAGCAGCGCAGCAGCGGAAGGTGCTGAGGTCAACGTCTGGGTGGTGATCCGGCCCAACGACGAGGTCGTTATTCGGATTGCCCGGTCTGAAATGGGGCAGGGGACCCTAACAGGGCTCGCGCAGCTCGTGGCTGAGGAGCTCGAGTGCGACTGGAGCAAGGTCAGGACGGAATACCCGACGCCAGGGCAAAATCTCGCTCGCAAGCGCGCTTGGGGCGACATGTCGACCGGCGGCAGCCGTGGCATCCGCCAGTCGCAGGAGTACGTGCGTAAGGGCGGCGCTGCGGCCCGCATGATGCTGATCCAGGCTGCGGCGAACGAGTGGGGCGTGCCAGCCTCCGAGTGTGTCGCTGAGAACAGCGTCATCACGCACAAGCCCACCGGCCGCACGACAACCTACGGGAAAGTCGCCGCTGCGGCTGCGAAGCTCGAGCCGCCGACCGACATTCCGCTTAAGGACCCGAAGGACTGGAAGATCATCGGCAAGCCGATGAAGCGGCTTGATACGGCAGAGAAGCTCAACGGCAGCCTCGTCTACGCCATCGACGTCAAGCTGCCCGGCATGCTCAACGCCGCGATCAAGGATTGCCCGCACTTCGGTGGCAAGCTGAAGAGCTACGACGAGGCGGCGATCAAGAACATGCCGGGGGTCCGCCACGTCCTGAGGATCGGTGAGACCGCCGTCGCCGTCGTTGCCGATACGTGGTGGCAAGCGAAGAAGGCGCTCGATGCCCTGCCCATCGAGTGGGATGAGGGGCCCAACGCCAACGTATCCAGCGAAACCATCGCCGAGATGCTAAAGGAGGGCCTCGACAGCGACGAGGGTGTCTTCATCGGCAATCAGGTCGGCGATGTAAAGGCAGCGTTCGAGAAGGCGGCCAAGAAGGTCGAGGCGGTCTATGGGACTCCATTCCTTAATCACGCCTGCATGGAGCCCATGAACTGCACGGCGAGGTGGACGCCGGACCGCTGCGAGGTGTGGGTCGCTTCACAGAATGGCGAAGCCTCTCTCGCGGCCTGTGCGGAGGCAGCCGGACTCCCGCCCGAGAAGTGCGAGGTCTACAAGCATCACCTCGGCGGCGGCTTTGGCCGGCGCGGCTTCCAGGATTACGTCACCAAGGCCGTGCTCGCTGCAAAGCAGGTCCCTGGCGTGCCGATCAAGATGATCTGGTCGCGCGAGGAGGACATGCTGCACGGCAGGTTCCGGCCGATCACGCAGGCGAAGCTCGTCGGTGCCCTCGATGAGAATGGGGATCTTATCGGGCTGCATTTCCGTATCTCCGGTCAGTCGATCCTCGCGACGGTGCGGCCACACAACCTGGAGAACGGCATGGACCCGCTCCATTTCCAAGGGCTCCACGCCAATGCCGACAGCCCATTCGGTCAGTTCGGCTATACCATCCCCAATCTGCTGATCGATCACGCGATGCGAAACACGCACGTGCCGCCAGGCTTCTGGCGCGGCGTGAACCACAATCAGAATGCCATCTACCTCGAGTGCTTCATGGACGAGCTCGCCCATGCGGCGGGCAAGGATCCGCTCGAGTTCCGTCGCAAGCTGATGGCCAATCACCCGAAGCACTTGGCTGTGCTCGAAGCTGCGGCCGAGAAGGCGGGTTGGGGCACGCCGCCACCGCAAGGCGTGTATCGCGGCATCTGTCAGCACATGGGCTTTGGCAGCTACTGTGCGGCGGTCGCCGAGGTTTCCCTGAGGCCCGACGGAAAGATCAAGGTCGACCGGCTCGTCATCGCCGTCGACTGCGGTACGGCCGTGAACCCGGACCAGATCGCCGCGCAGGTGGAAGGCTCGGTGGTCTACGGCCTTGGCGCTGCGTTCTTCCAGGAGAACACGGTCGAGAGAGGCCGGATGGTTCAAGAGAACTTCGATACCTTCCCGTGCCTCCTCATGGAGCACATGCCCAAGGTCGAAACCGTGCTGGTGCTATCCGGCGGCTTCTGGGGCGGCATTGGCGAGCCGACCATTGCGGTCGCCGCGCCGGCGGTGCTCAACGCGATCTTCGCGGCAACCGGCAAGCGCATCCGCACGTTGCCGCTGAGCCACCACGGGCTCGTCTGAGGAGGCGCGTGCCGAGCGTAACGCTGGGCTGGGTGCTGGCAGCCGTGTTGCTGGCTCTCGGCCTGGAGACGAGGCTGGCGGTGGCGGACGATCATCCGCCGCTGCTGCCAGAGAGCAGGTTTGTCGGGGACGCGATCCCCGAGCCGCTGACGGATACGCCAGGCGATCCCGAGCGTGGCCGAAAGATCGTACTCGACAGAGAGGTGGGCAACTGCCTCATCTGTCATAAGGTGCCGGAGCCGGGTGAGCGGTTTCAGGGCGAGCTTGGGCCGGATCTGTCAGGCGTCGGCAGCCGGCTGACGGCCGGCCAGCTGCGTTTACGCATTGTGGATCAGAGCCGGCTCAACCCGCGAACACTGATGCCGCCGTACTATCGCGTCGACCGGCTCACATTGGTGGCAAAGCAATATCGCGGGAAACCCGTTCTGACGGCGCAGCAGGTCGAGGACGTCGTGGCGTATCTGCAGACACTGCGCGAGTGAGAGGTGCCCATGAGCAGACTTATACGAGAAGGGCTCACCCGCCGCGAGGTCACTGCTGGAATTGCGGCCGTCGCTCTGGTGCCGCTCGCACCTGGGTCGCGGGCCGCGGTCGCAGGCGACCAGATTTCGACAGCGCTCGAAAAGATCACCGGTGGCGTGCCTGTCAACGATGGGCGGGTCAAGCTGGAAATTTCATCGCTCGCCGAGAATGGCTTGTCAGTACCTCTGACCGTTTCGGTGGACAGCCCGATGACGGCTGATGATCACGTGAAGACCATCCATATTTTGTCGGAAAAAAATCCCGTCACAGAGGTGGTCAAATTCAACCTGAGCCCGCGCATGGGGCGCGCCAGGGTCTCGACCAGCATCCGCATGGCGGATACGCAGCGCGTGGTGGCCCTGGCCGAGATGAGCGACGGCAGCTTCTGGTCTGACGAGGCCCATGTGATCGTCACGTTATCGGCGTGCATCGACGGAGGCTAGACCTATGAGCATGACGTCCGCACGCATCGTCGTGCCTAAGAACGCGAAGCGCGGCGAGGTGGTCGAAATCAAGACTCTGATCAAGCATCCGATGGAGACGGGGTATCGCCGGGACCATCGCGGCCAGCCCATTCCACGCCACATCATCAAGCGTTTCGTGGCGACCTATAACGGCGAGGAGGTGTTCAGCGCCGACCTCACTCAGGGCGTGGCGGCCAACCCGTATCTCGCATTTCCGCTCCTGGTCGAGGAAAGCGGCGAGATCACCTTCACCTGGATCGATGATCTCGGCAGCACTCACACGGAGAAGGCCGAAATTGCGGTCGCCTGATGCACGCCTGCCTTTCAGGTTTCCGCCTTACCGCTCTCGCTGTTTTGGCGATCGTGCTGCTGGTCGGCGCTGCCTGGGCTGTTGATCCGGAGCCGGTCGAAAACGGCCAAGTCATTCCGGAAAGTCTCAAGCCGGAGGAACGGCGGTCCGGCACGACGTTCCTTTCGGAAGCCCTCCGAGCACAGCAGGCCGACGAAGGCACCAACCCGGGCATGCTTTGGGTGGTGACGGGGGAGCAGTTGTGGTCCACGCCTGCGGGCGCTGAAGGCAAATCGTGCGCCAGCTGCCATGGCGATGCGCATGTCAGCATGAGGGGCGTGGCAGCACGTTATCCCATGGTCGATAAGGCCACGGGCGAATTGCTGAACCTCGAGCTGCGTATCAACCAGTGCCGCCGTGAGCGGCAGGGCGCGGAGCCGTTCTCGTACGAGTCGAACGATCTGCTGGGGCTCACCGCGTTTGTCGCCTATCAGTCGCGGGGAATGCCCATTTCCGTTTCGATCGATGGCCCTGCGGCTCGCCATTTCGAGTACGGCCGAAAGCTCTTCACCACACGGCAGGGCCAGCTCAACCTCGCTTGCACCCAGTGCCACGACGAGAGCTGGGGCCGGAAGCTCAGAGGAGATACCATCAGCCAAGGGCATCCGACGGGGTTTCCCATCTATCGGCTCGAGTGGCAGTCCCTCGGCTCTCTCCATCGTCGCTTGCGCGCGTGCAGCCTCGGCGTACGGGCCGAAGTGCTGGATTACGGCTCGCCGGAATATCTGGCCCTGGAGCTTTATCTCGCGTGGCGTGCTCGCGGCATGCCGATCGAGACGCCCGCCATACGGCGCTGAGCCTCAGCCTAGAAGAACCGGCGCTTTGTGCACGAACTTCCGCTCCGTCACCTCCTTCACGAGGAAGTCCGCCACGTCGGCACGGCTGATTTGATCCGCGCGCCACTGGGAGGGATCGAGGAGGGCACGGTAGCGGCCCGTCATTGGTCCGTCGGTCAGAAGGCCGGGGCGAACGATGGTCCAGTCGAGGCCGCTCTGGCGAATGATCTGCTCTTGCAAGTCCTTGTCGTCATAGACGCGTTTCAGCAGGAGAGGGAAGGCGATCCAGTCGTAGAATGGACCACCATGACCGCGGCTTTCGCCGGCGCCGATGCCCGTGATGGCGATCAGGCGGCGCACGCCTTTTTCCTTCATGGCGTCAACGAGAGCCCGCGTGGCCGTCGAGAACAACGTCGTGCCAGATAGAGCAGTGGAGAGGCTTGCTGGGACGCCGAGGGTGACGATCACGGCATCGACTCCCTCGAGCGCGTTCACCAGAGCCGTACGATCCGTGGCGTCACCCGTAATCTTTTCGAGATTCGGGTCCTCAATCGGGATCTTTGCGGCTGATCGCGCCAAGGCGCGGACACGGTGCCCCGCGGCAAGGGCCCTGCGAACGGTCTCGAGCCCTGTGCCCCGGCTGGCACCGACGACGAGTATCGTCGCCATCCTCGCCTCCTTTTGTGGGCCCGCGGCAATGGGCGCGTGTTAACGGCCAGGGCAGGCTAAATGCTAATGGCTCGGCCCCGGCCGGGCTTGCGCCAACCGCTTTGCGCCGAAACGCACCGTCTGCTGCAACGGTTCGCAGACGGTGCCATTCCCATTCGCTTTGCGCGTGTCGAGGAAGGGGGCGCCTACGAGGCAAGCGCCTGCCGGATCTTCTCCGCGTTGGCGGCAAGTACCTCACTGTCCTCCATCTTCCCCGTATGCGGCGCAAGCGGAACGCCCTCCCAGCGCGGCAGCACGTGAAAATGGAGGTGAAAAACGACCTGTCCGCCAGCTGATTCATTGAACTGTTGGATTGTCACCCCCGGCGCATCGAAGGCCTTCATCACGGCGCGAGCGACGCGCTGTACAGTGGCCATGCAAGCGGCGAGCTGCTCCGGCGTGGCGTCGAGGATGTTGCGTGCCGGCGTCTTCGGGATCACAAGCGTATGGCCCTTGGTCCGCGGCATGATGTCCATGAAGGCAAGCGTATGCTCGTCTTCGTAGACCTTGTGGGCTGGCAGCTCACCCCGGAGAATCTTGGCGAAAACGTTGTTGTTGTCGTAGGTCATCAACCAGTCCTTTCAGCTGTGGACGCCAGTAAACCTCAACACGCTTCCTCGGCCTCGGGCGCGACTTTCCGGTAGGGTCCGTAAGTCGCCAGAATATCTCTGTGCTCTGCCACCTCCCGGCGCTCCTCCTCAAGATAGCGGGCAACGGCGCGGCGGAAGTTCGGATCGGCGATCCAGTGTAGGGAATACGTCGGCACCGGCATATACCCGCGGGCGAGCTTGTGTTCGCCCTGAGCCCCGGCCTCGACGCGCGGCAGCTTGTTGGCGATCGCGTACTCGATAGCCTGGTAGTAGCAGACCTCGAAGTGAAGACACGGATGGTGCTCGATGGCGCCCCAGTAGCGGCCATAAAGGCAATCACCGCCGATCAGGTTCAGAGCTCCGGCGATGTAGCGGCCTTGCCGCTTAGCCATGACGAGCAGACATCTGTCCGCCATGACCTCGCCGAGCAGTGAAAAGAACCGCCGGTTGAGGTAGGGCCGGCCCCACTTGCGGGAGCCGGTATCCATGTAGAAGTCGAAGAAAGCGTCCCAATGCTCTTCGCGGATGTCGGCTCCCGTCACATGCTCGATTGTGATGCCGGGGGCGAGGGCCTGCGCGCGCTCTCTGCGCACGGCCTTGCGTTTCCGCGAGGCGAGGCTCGCGAGGAAATCGTCGAACGAGCTGTAGCCTTGGTTATGCCAATGGAACTGCTGATCCGTGCGCTGCAGGAAGCCTAGCTCCGGCAGGCGCTGCCATTCACCCTCAGTGAGAAAGTTGATGTGAAGTGAGGACACGCCGAGCTTCTTGGCCAACGTGATCGCGGCAGCGGCAAGCGTACGTTCAACGTTATGTTGCTCGGGGCCAGGCCGAACCAGCAGTCGTGGCCCTGGAACCGGGGTGAACGGGACCGCGCATAAGAGCTTCGGATAATAGGTGCCGCCGGCGCGCTCGTAGGCGTCTGCCCAAGCCCAGTCGAAAACATACTCGCCCCGGCTGTGGCCCTTCAGATAGCACGGCATAGCGCCGGCAATTTTTCCGTCCGGCCCCTCCAAAACAAGGTGCTGGGGTAGCCAGCCCGTCCTCCGGTTCACGGTGCCGGCCTGCTCCAGTGCATTCAGGAAGGCATGGGTAACGAACGGATTGAATCTCGCGGGATCCGGATTGGCGCACGCATCCCACTGGGCCGCGTCGATTTCGGCCATGGAGGTAGCGATGCGAACAATTGCGGTGCCAGTAGATGTCATCGTCACTCCGGATCGGCTCTAGCCGATAGCATATCAGGTTGTGCTACGAGTTCGATGCGCAGCTACTGACTTGGGGCTCAGTTCAAGTGCTGTCGAGTAGCCGTAGACCGAGCACGCCCGCGATGATCAGCCCGAGGCAGACAAGTCTGGCGGGATCGGCCGATTCATCGAAAAGCAGAATTCCCAAGATAGCCGTTCCAGTCGCGCCGATCCCGACCCATACGGCATAGGCCGTCCCAATGGGGAGTGTTCGAGCTGCGAGCGCCAGCAGATACATGCTTGCTACCATGGCCGCCAATGTGATGACAGACGGCCATAATCGTGTGAACCCTTGCGTGTACTTCAAACCAATAGCCCACGCGACTTCCAGCAAAGCGGCGACGAATAGCACCACCCAAGCCATGAAATCCTCTCAGATCGCAGGGCCGTCCCTGCATTGGCCCTCTTGCTGTGAAGTCGTCCCCACGGGCCAGTGGCACATTGACTTAGCCGGTCAGTTCAAGGGGTCAAGACGAGCACCCGCCGGTGACGCAGGAATGAGGATCGCATCCTTCGAAGATGGGGGCATCCGCCCACGCTGCAGCATGGCGGAGTTGCGCCTCCGTGCGCACCGTCCAGGCAAAGACAGGTAATCGTATGACTTCACGGGCGAAGCGCGTCACAGGCGTGGGCAGATCGTCAACATGGTAAGCGATGAAGCTTGGTTGTGCCGGTCCGGCCTCCAGACAGTGGCGGAGGCGAAAGGCTCGTTCGGAATCAATAGCCTCCGACCACCACTCCGGCCCCTCGTAGGAACCGGAGACGATGCCGCGCGGCAGCCCTGGCGCAAGATTACGCATCGCGGCCATGACTGCGGGATCGAACGACATCAGGGCAAGTGGCCCCCTGTAGCCGAGCGAGAGATCTGCCACCGCCGCGAGAAATTGCGAATCCGGCGCATCCCAGTCGCTCTTGATCTCGACGAGCAGCGGTACCTTGCCGGCGACCAGATCGAGGAGGTCCGCGAAGCGGAGCAGCGGCGTGTTCTGGTTGCGATAGCGCAATGCAGACAGCTGGGACGGGCTGTAGGCGGCGATCGGACCCGAAGCTTCCACGAGCCGGTCGAGCGTCCGATCGTGAAACACGAACGGTGTTCCGTCGCTCGCGGGGCGGAGATCGCATTCGATACCAAAGCCCGCCGCAATGGCAGCCTCAAAGGCCGGCGCGGAATTCTCAATCCGTCCCAAGGAGATGTCGTGCAGGCCGCGATGCGCTATGGGGCGCACGAACTCCGGATCAAGACGCGTGCACCCCTCGTTGAACATCGTCGCGCCCAAGAGTGTTTAGATAGCGAGAAACCACAATTTGGTAGACGTATGAGAGCTGACTTTGCAAGTCGCAGGCACCGTTCTAGGCTTTTCGGCAAAGCGCTAACTGTAGCTCACGCTCGCGAGAGGGGCTTGATGGAAATGGTATCGAGATGGGTGGTTGCCGGGCTTGCTGGGCTTTTGTGCGCCTACCTTCCATCAGCCGCAATCGCGGAAACCCGAGGCCTCGCGCCTCATCGGGCCGTATACGACATATCCCTAATAGATGCACGACCCGGAGCGGGCATTTCAGAGCTCACCGGCCGGATGGTTTACGAGCTGACGGGCTCGGCCTGTGTCGGCTACACGCAAAAAATGCGTTTCGTCACGCGGACCACGAACCAGGAGGGCGAAACCAGCGTCACGGATATGCGGACGTCGAGCTGGGAGGATGCCTTGGGCACCCGTTTCCGGTTCGAGAACAGCCAATACCGGGACCAGACGCGTGTCGAGCAGACGGTCGGCGAAGCCGTTCGTCGGCAAAATCCTGGCGAGATCAGGGTAGAGCTGACGCAGCCGAGGAAGCGTGTGATCAAGCTTCCCGTCGACACGATGTTTCCCATTCAGCATTCGAGCAAGCTGCTGCAAATGGCGCGCAGTGGCCAATCGGTCCTCGTGACCGACCTTTTCGATGCGTCGGAAAAGGGTGAAAAGACTTATGTGACGAGCGCTTACATCGGTGCTCGGCAAGAGCCCGGCTACAATTCGCAGCTTCCGCCTGTGCCGAATGGGGAGGTTCTGAACAGCTTGGCCTCCTGGCCTATTGCTTTGGGCTATTACGAGAAGGGCACGGAGCTGGAGGACGCGGTTCCGGTTTACGAAATATCGTTCATCTATTTCGAGAACGGTGTTTCTCGGCGTCTGCTTATCGATTACGGAAGCTTTTCCATACGCGGAGAGCTGCGGAAGCTCGAGATGCTCGAGCCGACTCCGTGTCCATCGAGCCGAAAGCAGCAATAGTTAATCGGTAGCTCCGAAGGATCGATCAGCTTCAACCCGACCCCACAGCCAAGCGGCGCCCCGGACCCCGCTTGCGTCGCCCCATACCGGCGGACGAATGTCCACGTTGGGAGCGTCCGAGATGATGTACGGCTTCATCAGCTCGGGGAGCACTTCATAGAGGTGCTTGAGCCGGGAAAGCGCGCCGCCCAAAACAATCACCTCGGGATCGATAATGTTGACGACATGTGCGAGCCCTCGCGCCAATCGCGAGGCGTGCCGCGCGAGGACCTTCTGAGCGGCTTCGTCGCCCGCGGCCGCGCGCTCTCCGACCTCGGTGGCCAGAATCCGCTCGCCGGTGGCTTCCGCGTAATCGGATTCCAGTGCGGGGCCACTGACCCATCTTTCGATGCAGTTCATGTGGCCACACCAGCAGCGCCTCCCGGGATACTCGTCAGGCTCGGGCCAGGGCAGGGGGTTATGTCCCCACTCGCCGCCTATGCCGCGCGGACCATTAACGATCTCGCCATTGATGACGATGCCTCCACCACAGCCTGTGCCCAGAATGACGCCGAAGACCGAGCGGGCCCCTGCGGCGGCGCCATCCGTTGCTTCCGAAAGGGCGAAACAGTTGGCGTCATTGGCCGTGCGGACGGGCCGCTCAAGGCGACGCGAGAGGTCGCGATCGAAGGGCTGGCCGTTCAGCCATACGGAGTTGGAGTTTTGCACCCGCCCGGTTGCGGGCGAGATGGAGCCTGGCATGCCGACACCGACCGTTCCACGCATGCCCGCATCGGATTCAAGCTGGAGAACGAGTTGGCGGATGGCCTCCAGCGTTGCGTCGTAATCATTGCGCGGCGTTGGAACACGAAGCTCCTCGCTCGTCCGGCCATCGGGCAATAGAGCGAGGGCTGCAATCTTGGTCCCTCCGAGATCGATGCCGATCCGCATCGATGGGTTCTCTTTGGCCATCACGACCTCTCCGCCATAGAGGATAGCGCGTCCAGCGCAGGGCCGACCTTCTCGGGCTCAATGGAGGCTTCGGCTGCGAACACCAGGAGCAAGGATTCGTCGCGTGCCAGATGATCGAGCACCGCGGAGAGCGTGCTGGCCTCGCTCGCCGTCGCCTTCAGCTCGGCAGCCGACAATCCCGTCAGATCCAGGAACCGGCGAAGCCTCGATTCATCGGAGGCCAGAAATGTCAGGGCCTTCAAAGCGATGATCTCGGCCTCTTCCACCGTTACCTTCGGCCGCCGGGGCTGCATATCGGTCGATCCTGATTCATGGCGGCAGCTCGTGCCTCTACACCTTAAACTGTTGGTTACCTGCTTCCGGCACACATTGTGCCCACTGCAGGTCCGCCGAATCGATGCAACAAGTAGGCTAGGTTGGGAGCAGGCTGGCCAAGACCATGAACTATCAGGAAGGAAGCGGGGGGTTCAACGGCCTGCGACCGCTTGCGCACCGTTCGTCTAAGCTCGTCCTCATCGTCGAGGACAACGAGCTCAACATGAAGCTCTTTCACGATCTGCTCGACGCCTATGGCTATGCAACACTGCAAACACGCCACGGCATGGAGGCGTTGCAGCTGGCTCGGCAGCATCGGCCCGACTTGATCGTCATGGACATCCAGCTTCCGGAAGTTTCCGGGCTGGAGGTCACGAAGTGGCTCAAGGACGATGAGGAGCTTCGGCACATCCCCGTCGTCGCCGTCACGGCATTTGCCATGAAGGGCGACGAGGAGCGGATTCGAGCGGGCGGATGCGAGGCCTACATCTCAAAGCCGATTTCCGTGACCGGATTCATCGAGACCATCCGGCAATTCATCGGAGACCCGCGCTCGCCGGCTGGTTCAACTTGAGAGTGTGATCCGGTCCACGATGTGCCTTGAGATCAAGCTTGAATGGGCCGCTGCAAGCCTAGACGGGCGGTGGTCAATGCAGGCTCTCAAGCACACAAAGAGCTTTCTGCTCGCAATCCCGCAACAGTCATTTTGAGGTACCTCGGCTTCGCCAAAGGAGGAACGAGATCAGTGTACGTTCGCGGGGAGCGACAAAAAATTCAGACGAATGAAAGGCTTGTGCACTGATCTTGACTTCAAGCACGCTTTGAATTGATTGGTCGAGCTTCCCGCTTGAGTTGTAGGCCACTTTCACTCGTGGCGGCAGAGTGTTGACGAACCTCATAAAACTTGATTCGCTCCGCTTGCAAAGCAATTGGTGTTCTGTCAAGATATCACTGGGTGGAATTTAACACGGTTTTGCTCGGCGGTTCGCATCTCAATCAATTGTTGTATGAGATCACCGACGAGCCACGGTTTGTCCGCTGCGTCTCAGGTCCGCCGCATCTCCTGAACGCAGGGACATGGATCGACCTGCAGCTGGAGTTGGCCTCCTCGTATGGCTGCAAATGGTCGATCTCACCAGGCGGAGAGCCAACGCCCTCTTTGGTGCTCCGTTTGGTCATCAGGTCAGGGACTGCGACGACTCGGACTTC
>QGVC01000382.1 GCA_003242645.1 Pseudomonadota bacterium | reverse complement strand
CGGCGTTGCCCTGCTCGCTGCGCTGATCGCACTCGCCCGGGTGCCTTTCCCGACCCGTGATGAGGCCATTCGACGCATCGAGCGCCGGTCGGGCATCCCTCACCGGCCCGCCTCCTCCTACGAGGACACGCTGACGATTCCGAGCGGCAACTCCGCTACGGAGCGCATCTGGCAAGCACACAAGGCTCGGTTGGCAGCGCTGCTTGATAAGCTCAGGGTTGGAGCACCTCAGCCGCGAACCGATCACAAAGACCCATTCGCCCTTCGGGCTTTGCTGATTCTCACCGTCGTGCTGCTTATGGGCTTGGTCGGTGACAGCGCGAAGGACAGGCTGCTCGCCGCTTTTCGCTTTAGCCCGGAAGTGCAGCTTGCGGACGCGCGTCTCGACGCCTGGGTGACGCCGCCGGCTTACACTGGGCGGCCGCCCATTCTTCTCGCCGACGGTGGCGCCGGGATGCTGCGGCCCGCTGCTGAGGAAAGCAATCTCATCGAGGTACCGGACAAGAGCCTTCTGGTCATACGGGCGAGCGGTGCCGGCCAGTTGTCGTTGGAAATCGCAGCGGCGGAGGCGGAGGAGACGCAAACGGTCGAAGGTCAGGCTCCGAAGCAGGCGGGCGATGTCTCTGAGGTTCGCGCGGAGCTCCGGAATTCGGGCACAGTTCGCGTACTCGGCAACGGCAGCGAGCTTGTGGCCTGGAAATTCAAGGTCATTCCGGACCAGCCACCGAGAATCGTCGTCACCAAGGAGCCGGAAAGCACGATCCGGGGCGGCATCAAGCTGTTCTACAAGGTTGAGGACGACTACGGCGTGGCCTCAGCGGAGGCGCGCTTCGCGCGTCCTCGCACGGAATCCGGCGATCCACGCACGCGTTGGGCAAGAGCTGATCTTCTGAAGGGGCCGCGGCCTCCATTGGAGCGCCCGCCCGTTCTAAATCTACGACTGCCGCGGCAGAACGCTGATAAGTCAGAGACCTCGAGCTTTCATCAGCTCGGCGCACATCCCTACGCCGGCATGAAGGTGGTCATGACCCTGGTGGCGAAGGACCATGCCGGCAACGTGGGGAAGAGTCAGCCGATCGAGATCATCCTGCCCCAGCGGCGGTTCCTTAAGCCCCTCGCCCGCGCGGTGATCGAGCAGCGCCGGAAGCTGGTCGAAGATCCGCGGTATCGGCCGCTGGTGGTCAGCGCCCTGGACGCTTTGACGTATGAGCCCGAAGGGTTCATCGAGGACAAGCACGTCTATCTCGGGCTGAGGTCGGTCTATCATCGACTTTCACGGAGCGGTTCGCGCGAATCGCTACGCAGTGCCGTTGAACAGCTCTGGCACATCGCGCTGCGAATCGAGGACGGCGGAGCATTGACCGACGCCGAACGCCGCCTTCGGGACATCCAGGATCGGCTCTCGAAAGCTCTCGAGGAAGGTGCCTCCGACGAGGAGATCGCGCGGCTCATGCAAGAGCTGCGGCAGGCCATGGCTGAGTTCCTGCAGGAGCTCGCGCGACAAGCTCAGGGCCAAGAGATGCAGCTGCCTGAGGGCTTCAATCCGAATCAGATCATGCGTCCTCAGGATCTTCAGCGGATGCTTGACCAGCTGGAGAACATGGCCCGCCAAGGCTCGCGCGAAATGGCGCAGCAGCTGCTCGATCAGCTTCGAGAGCTGATGGAGTCGCTGCAGGCCGGCCGCATGATGGGCCGGCAAGGCCAGCAAGGTCAGCAGATGATGCAGATGATGGACCAGATGGGGGACATCATCGGCAAGCAGCAGCAGCTCTACGACGACACGTTCGGAGAGCAGCAGCGCCAGCAGGGTGAGCGCGGGCAGCAGGGCCAGCGCGGTCAGCAAGGTCAACAATTCGGCCGGCGGGGACAAGGGCAGCGTGGCCAACAAGGTCAAGGCCAGCAGGGCCGCCGCTTCGATCCAGGCGAGCTTGCCGACCGCCAGGGGCAGCTCAGGGATCGCCTCGGTCAACTCCGCGAAGGACTCCAGAACTTCGGTATCCAGACACCGGGCCAGTTCGACGACGCCGAGCAGTCGATGGAGAATGCGCGCCGCGCCCTAGAGGAGGGTGATCTCGACCGCGCCACGCGCGAACAATCGCGAGCCCTCGAACAACTTCGTCAGGGTGCCCAATCCATGGCCGAGCAGATGCTCCGTCAGATGCCCTCCCGTTTCGGACAGGGACCAACGGGGGATGTACCGCGCGATCCTTTAGGGCGCCCGCAACGTTCCGAAGGGCCTGATCTTGGCACTTCGGTCAAGGTGCCGGACGAGATCGACACTCAGCGGGCTCGAGAAATTCTCGAGGAGCTTCGCCGTCGTCTAGGCGAGCCCACCCGGCCAATGCTGGAGCTCGAATATCTCGAGCGCCTGCTACGCAGATTCTGAAGACATCAGCGATTTGCTCCTTCGGCGGACCTTTGAGCGGCCGGTGCCCGTGGAACACGGCCCATGTCAATACCTGTGGCTATTCGGGCTAAGCAGGGCTCCTATCGCCAGACAAGACTTGCAGGTTGAATCATTTAGCGCATAAACCTTTAACTTGCTGACAATCGCCTTAGGAGAGCTGCGCCGACCTACGCTCCCAATGGCCGCGTAGCTGAGGGTGATCATGGATATTCAAGATCTGCGGATCTTCGCGCGCGTCGCCGCAGTACAGAATTTATCGTCGGTCGGAACTGAGCTTGGCTTAACGCCAGGTACCATCTCCAAGCGAATCCAGGCGCTGGAAAGCGAGCTTCGCGTACGGCTCTTCGACCGTACGACTCGTTCGATCCGAATCACCGAGGAAGGTGCAACCTTCCTGTCCTATGTCGAACGTATACTTGATGAGCTTGAGAGTGCGCGCGCCGCGGTTGGAGAAAACGCGACACGCCCCAAAGGTAAGCTGAAGGTCTCTGCCCCCGCCACCTTCGGGCGCTTCATCGTAGCTCCAGCGATATGCGCATTCATGCGCGCCTACCCGGAAATCGAGGTTCAGATCGACCTGACGGACCGCAACGTCAATCTTCAAGAAGAGGGCTACGACGTTGCAATCCGCACCGGCGCGCTGACGGATTCGGTTCTGATTGCCAAGCGGCTCTGTGCCGACAGTCAGGTCGTGGTGGCCTCGCCAGCTTATCTTGAAGCCCACGGCGTGCCCCGGACGCCTGCAGACCTCGCCCGCCACAACTGTCTCGTACTGAAGAATAATTGGCAGTGGTCGTTTAGCCGGGGCGACGAGGACTTCTCGGTCAAGGTGAACGGTAGGCTGAGGTCGAACAACGGCGAAATTCTTCTCCATGCTGCCCTTGATGGCCACGGCTTGTTGCAGACGTCGGAGCTCCGCGTCCGAGAAGATTTGGCAGCCGGACGTCTCGTGCGAGTGCTCGAGGATTACGAGATCGCCAGCAATTCGGCAGTCTGGGCTGTCTATCCCAGCTCCAAGCACGTGCTTCCGAAATTGAGAGCTT
>QGVC01000381.1 GCA_003242645.1 Pseudomonadota bacterium | reverse complement strand
TGCGCCAGCCGCCTAACAAGCAGTTGCAGCGGACCGTGATACCGAATCACGGGCGCGCAGCAAGCGCGCCACCTCATTATGCGCTTGCTGCGCGCGGGATTCGTGGTCGCGCGGCCGCTGAACTGCGGCGTTATGTGCTCTTCCACCAGGAGCCCCTAGATGACTAAGCGTGACTATAAGCGGACCGTCGAGCTTCGTTGCCCAACCTGTACTGGCACACAGTTCGAATACGATGAGGACGCCGAGGCTGAGCATGCTAGCGTTAGATGCATAGGCTGTGACCGCGTTACGTCGAAAGACGAACTCGTTCGTGAGAACGCGGAGAATATCAACGCGCACGCCTCTGAGATGGGAAAAGAAGCCGTTGAGGATTTCGCGAAGGAAATCAGGAAGAGCCTCGAGTCCGCGCTTCGAGGAAGCAAGCACATTAAGTTCAAGTGACATCACGGGACAATAGATGGGTGAGGTAATCTCAGCGCTCGCACTGCTGCTCTCCGGTTACGCAACTTGGCGCGCGCATAAATTCAAGAAGAAGGAGGAAGAGCTGCTGGACCTGCAAACTAAGGTCAATGCGCTCATCCTTGAGAAGGAGCAACGCGAGGCTATCCACGCAACGAGAGCGGAGCTGGGCGCTAGCTTTTTGTCCCTTGGAAGCAATAGGTACCGTCTAAAGATCTTCAACAGGGGAAAGGCGGCAGCGCACAGTGTCGCAATTGAATTTCCGGATGGCAACGATGCTATCCCGGAGTCAGAGCTAAACGAGAAGTTTCCACTTGAGATAATGGAGCCAGGGCAGTCGGTCGAACTCATCGCGGCTGTTCGCAACGATACAAGACGGAAGCAAGCAGTGCACTTGAAGTGGACGGACCTCAACGGCAAGGCGCAAGAGAAGATAGTTCATGCGACATTGTGATTGCCGCACATAACAACGCGATGCAACCGAAGAAGAAGGATGGTCGCGGTCTTCGAGGCGCGGCCATCGACGGGGAGCCGCTAGCATTGAGGGCGGCTTCGATCCGCGGCGCCCAATCGCAGTCGGGCGGTTGTAGGTGCGACAATCGCAGTCTGAGGCGGAAAGTGCCGGAAGGCAGAGTGGTCGCGGCTGAAGGGGTTAGGTGTAGCGGTGTTGCGCCGCTTGGGGATCGCGAGACGTGAGGGGAGGTAGCTTCGGAAACGTGGTTCCCCTTCGCTCAAGGCGCAACCGACTCGAGCAGCGTCGGAGTGCGACTGCAGTGGCAATCCAACAATGCGTTGCACCGGACGGCGAGATAGCTGAGCGCGGGCGTGCTACGTCATCGCAGAGATCATCAATAAAGTGCCCGCCGGTTCGCGCATCGCGCCGCCGGTGAACGCAGCGTTGGCCGTAAGACCCTGAGGCGCCTCGCTCAAATGGAGATGACATATGCCTAGCTGGAAGCAGCGCTTCGAATCGGTCCGCCGCATGTTGACCGAGGAGCGGCACGGCCCCGCTATCGACGCCGGTATTGACTGGCTTACGTATATCATCGGTATCCTGCCCGCCGTTCCGATAAGTCAAGTAGCTTCCATTGCGAATAGGATCATCACCGATAAGCGCCTTCGCTCAAAGCTGGAAGCTATAGCAACGAGTCAAGTCGCCGCTGACACAAGGATCGATCAGCTTGAGGAAGGTCTCGCGAGAGTCGAGGGAATCGCCAGGGCAGCAGCTCGCAACACGGATATTCAGCGCGAGATCCTACAACTCGTGGACGAGCTGAAGGCAGCAATTTCAGCGGATCAGAGCCACTTCCGGCTGGACACCAGCGATTGGAGTGAACAGCAGATCATTGACTGTGTTATCGACGCCGATCGAGTGCTGATCTCCGCTGATAAGGACAGCCTGAATTTGGTCGAAGGGACCAAA
Source organism: Pseudomonadota bacterium (assembly GCA_003242645.1). The sequence goes on along the minus strand of QGVC01000381.1, from coordinate 1,579 downwards.
CTAAAATCTCGCCAAGCAGATCTAAGAGCCACTCGGAGATCAAGAAACATCATCCGCAATACTCAGTTCAGCGGTCCTGCTGGTTCCGTTGAGTTGAGCGGGACTCATACCCAGGAGGGATCTGTAACGCTGCAAGATGCATCGATCGCTTACCAGGGGGGTCAATCGGGTACGACGATGAGTGATTGGTATATGGGCACTGATGCAGATGGAAACTTCGTGATCGGCGTGAGGCCCCAGCAGACCGTTGAAGGCCGATGCCCTGCATGCAATAGACAGGCAGTATTCTCGGCTGCTGATCTAGCCGGCAAGACGCATATCGAGTGTCCCTTCTGCAGACATGTTGCCCCGCTCTCGCCGCTGCGTTGACGCCGCTGCGGCCAACAAGTCGCTGGAGCCGACGGGCCTCAGTGGCAAGCATTCTGCAAGAATGAAGAGCAGAATGCTCGCCACTGAGGCCCGCGGCTCAGCTTTGCGTTATGTGGCACAGTTGATGTGAGCGCGTTGATCACAAGAAGCAGAGAGTAGACGTCCCAGGAAGGGGCAAGGAGACTTGTGCCGGGCGGCATTGTTGCGGGCAGGAGCAGTCTAGATGGCGAAGAAGAGAAATCTGTTTATTAGCCACTCATGGGCGTACGGTGACGCATACGAGAAGCTCGTAAAGATGCTGAACAACGCCCCACGGTTCGTATACGCCAACTACTCAGTGCCCAAAAATGATCCCGTGCACAACGCGCCAACCAAGCAAGCCCTCTATGACGCAATCAAGGCCAAGGTGAGGTTCTGCGATGTTGTGGTGATCATGGCCGGCGTGTATTCGACATACAGCGAATGGATAAGCAAGGAGATAAGGATCGCGAAGTCGGATTTCGATAAGCCGATCCTCGCGGTAAAACCGTGGGCGAATCGACGCGTCTCAACGGTAGTCGCGAATGCTGCCGACGAGATTGCGGCCTGGAACACTAGCTCCATAGTTTCTGCGATTCGGCGCCTTGATCCGTGACAGAGATGTTGGACGTCACAAAGACGCTCTCCGGGATTCCGGAGGACGCCTATGGGGAGCACTACAGCGCCCATATTCTGGAGATGTGGAAGACGTACTTGGAGATGACAGACCGAATCAGCGATCGCCGGGAACGCGCTAACGTGTTCTTTGTGACTCTGCATACTGGCGTTTTCGCTGTGGTCGGCTTTCTCGTCGAGAAGCAGATGTTTCCGTGGATAGTGACCATTTGTTTGCTAGCAGGCATCCCGTTCTCCTACCTGTGGTACAGATTGGTTCGCTCTTATCGGGACCTGAATTCAGCCAAGTTCAAGGTCGTCCACGCGATAGAGACGCGGCTGCCGTTAAAGCTGTTTGATGCAGAGTGGGAAGCCGTAGGACGAGGTAAAGATCGTTCACGATATCTTCCATTCACTCATATCGAATTAAAGGTGCCCCTCGTCTTTATTTGAGGAAGCTACAATCTGATCTGACATTTGCGTAATCTACTCCAGTGTCGGTCGTTTGACCACCGGAGAGGAGAACCGACAATGACGCAGATGGAGAAGATCATTCGACCGAAGCTGGGCCTGCTGG
>QGVC01000047.1 GCA_003242645.1 Pseudomonadota bacterium | reverse complement strand
CATCAAAGCTGGCGAACCCATGCTTCTTCGCTAGAGCCTCGAGCTCGGCTTGCGTTTTCTCGTCGAGCTCCTCCGAATCCCCCTGCAGCTTACTGGCGATCTTGTTGAGATCCTCTTGTGCAGCGATGAAGCCCTTGATCTGAGCCTCCGTCAGCTTGATCTGCTTGAACTCCGAATCCTGTGCTGCCGCAGGGCCGAGCGCGAATGCAAAGCCGAAGGCAATAATCGTCAGTAGTCTTGCTGCGCGAACCAGGGTGGACATGCCCATCCCTCCCACCATTCCCCAAACATTCGAACGAGGCTAGGAATCAGCCCCGACGCCCAATCTATTCGGACGCGTCGGCGGATTCATAGCGAAACTAAGACGAGATTGAGAATGACAAAGACGTCTGAGGGGAGCGTAGGCCGGCGCCTGACCGCCGCCGAGGTCATGGCTCTTGTCGACGAGCATTTTCCCCAGGTGCACGAAGGCAACGGCCGGGTCACGTTGGAGTATTTGGGCCCCATGACCGCGCACGTCCGCATGGCCCACGACCCTAGGGTCGTCAGGCCCGGCGGGACGATCTCCGGACCAGCCATGTTCAAGGTGGCGGACTTTTCCGTCTACGCAGCCCTGCTCGGCGAGCTAGGAGATGCTGCGCTGCAAGCGGTCACCACGAACATGACCATCAACTTTCTCAGACGGCCCCAGCCGGCGGATCTCATCGCCAAGACCCGCATCATCAAGCTTGGGCGCCGGCTCGCCGTCGCGGAGGCCGAAATCTACGCCGACGGGATCCCGGAGATGGTCGCGCATGCGACCTCGACCTATGCCCTGCCGCCATCGAAGTCCTGAGCCTGCGGGAGATGCGGTAACATATTACCATGTCAACTAACGCGCTGATTTCGCGAGGCTTTTCTCTTGAGCAAGAGAAATGTGTTGACTAGAGTCGCTTGGCCACCTATCAAGCGCACCGAAAGCGCGGCAGCAGCAGCTGTAACGCCTGCAATTCAGGTTTCCCTGGAGCCTCGATATGAAAACCTACGTCGCCAAGCCCGGCGAGGTGGAAAAGAAGTGGGTTTTGATCGACGCCAAGGGCCTCGTCGTAGGCCGCCTCGCGTCGATCATTGCCACGCGCCTCAAGGGCAAGCACAAGCCGACCTATACGCCGCACGTCGACATGGGCGACAACGTCATCGTTGTGAACGCCGACAAGGTCGTGTTCACCGGTAAGAAGTACACGGACAAAGTTTACTACCGTCACACCGGCTATCCCGGTGGCATCAAGGCGCGGACGCCGCGCATGATCATGGAGGGCAAGCACCCGGAGCGGATCATCGAACTGGCGGTCAGCCGGATGCTGAGCCGCGGGCCATTGCAGCGCAAGCTCCTGCGCAATCTCCGCGTCTACAAAGGCCCGGACCATCCGCACGTCGCCCAGAACCCCGAGGTGCTCGACGTTGCCAAGCTCAACCGTAAGAATGTGAGGGCCTAGCTCCCATGGCCACCGATACGACCAAGTCGCTGCAGGATCTTGGCACCTTGACCGGCGCTGAGCCCGGCGCTGCGCCCGTTCACGTCCAGAAGCTTGATCCCTACGGCCGGGCCTACGCCACGGGCAAACGCAAGGAATCAGTTGCCCGCGTGTGGCTAAAGCCGGGCAGCGGCAAAATCACCGTCAATAACAAGGACTACACGCAGTACTTCGCCCGCCCTGTGCTGCAGATGCTGCTGAAGCAGCCGCTCCACGCAGCAAATCGCGTTGACCAATATGATATCATGGCAACGGTGAAGGGCGGCGGGCTCTCTGGTCAAGCTGGTGCCGTGCGCCATGGCATCTCCAAGGCCCTGACCTACTACGAGCCGGAGCTACGCAGCGTTCTCAAGAAAGGTGGCTTCCTGACCCGCGACAGCCGCACCGTCGAGCGGAAAAAGTACGGTCGTCGCAAGGCACGCCGCAGCTTCCAGTTCTCGAAGCGCTGATCGGAATTCGCTCAGAAAGCAACGGCGTCCCGGGCCTTATCGCTTGGGACGCCGTTTTTGCTTCAGATTGACACCCAGGCGCCACCTGCCGCATATGTCGGGCATGTTGAGCGAACCTTTCCAGGATTTGCGCCGACGCCGCCGCACCGATTTCCCGCGGTTGCGATGACGGCATACTCTTGTCTGTTGTCGTGAGCCGCGCTGACATGCGCGGTTTTTTTGTGCCGATCCAACGCCTGCCTCATCCGGAGGTCCACCATGACGACCAGTGCCACTCCAGCGGCCACGAGCGGCAGCTCCTCCCGCAAGCCCACGGTGTTCATTGACGGGGAAGCTGGCACCACGGGCCTTGGCATCGCGGAGCGGCTCCGCGCCATTCCCGAGATCGAGTTGCGGAGCATTGCGCCCGAGCGGCGCAAGGACCTTGATGCGAAAAGGGCAATTTTGGCCGAAGTCGACCTGGCGGTGCTGTGCTTGCCGGATGATGCAGCCCGCGAGACAGCCGCCATGGCCGATTCGCTCCCTGGTGGCGGACCGCGGATCGTTGATGCCTCGACAGCGCATCGGGTTGCTCCCGGGTGGGTGTACGGGTTTCCCGAAATGGACCCCGGCCAGAAGGACGCCATCCGTACCGCGCGGCGCGTCGCAAATCCGGGCTGCTATCCAACCGGCGCCATCGCGCTGATCCGGCCCCTCGTGGCCGCGGGCCTCCTCCCTCCCGACTATCCTGTGACCATCAACGCGGTCTCAGGTTACTCCGGCGGCGGACGGTCCATGATCGAGGCCTACGAGAAGGGCACGGCCCCCTCTTTCGAACTCTACGGGCTGGGCCTGGAGCACAAGCATCTGCCCGAGATGCAGGCTTATTCCTTGCTCAGCCGCCGGCCGATCTTCGTGCCCAGCGTTGGCAACTTCCGCCAGGGAATGCTGGTCAGCGTACCGCTGCATTTGGATACGCTGCCCGGCAAACCGACTCCCGGCGAGATCGAAGCTGTCCTTGCAGCCCATTTCGCGGGGTCCGAGCTGGTGAAGGTGGTGCCCGCGACCGGCAACGGTCGGCTCGAAGCGGAGGCGCTGAACAACACGGACTTCCTGGAGCTGCGGGTCTTCGGCAACGAGGGACGCAAACAGGCGGTGCTGGTCGCCCGGCTCGACAACCTTGGCAAAGGAGCCTCAGGCGCCGCCGTTCAAAACATCAGGCTGATGCTCGGGCTGGCCTAGCAGTCGCGGCAGCGGCATTGGCCGCGGCAGTGGAAGCCCGGCTCATCATGTGCAGATGGCGCACCGCGATGATCAGCACGATCGCGGCACCTGCCTGATGCGCAAGACCGAGCCAGAGGGGCACGACCTCGAGCAGCGTCCAGATGCCGAGGGCGGCCTGCGCGAAGACGCCGATCAAGACAAGCAACGCCGAGCGCACCAGCCTCTGGTCGTCGACTGACCTCGCCACCCACAGGTACTGAATGACCGCGACCACCGCGAGCAGATAGGCGCCCATCCGGTGATTGAACTGGATCGTGGTGATGTTCTCGAAGAGGTTGATGTACCAGGGCGACATCGTGCCGAGGCCATCGGGGATGAACTGTCCATCCATCAGCGGCCACGTGTTGTAGGTAAGCCCCGCATTATGGCCCGCGACAAAGGCACCGAGGAGCGACTGCAGAAGCACGAGGAGAACGAGGCCTGCAGCAAGGTGCTTCAGCCCAGGCGATACGCTGGAACGCCGCGTTGAACTCGCAGCGGGCTTGAGGTCGAGAGCCAGCCACACCAACCAAGCCAGGATGACGAGGGCGATGATCAGGTGCAGCGCCAGCCGGTAGGGGCTGACATCGACACGATCCACCAATCCCGACATCACCATGAACCAGCCGACGCCGCCCTGGATTGCGCCGAGCGCCAACACTCCAAGAAGCTTCGGCGCCAATCCTTTCGGCAGCTGCCGGCGAGCCCAGAACCAAAGGAACGGCAGAGCAAAAGCGACCCCGATAAAGCGGCCGAGGAAACGGTGCGCCCACTCCCACCAGTAGATGAACTTGAACTCGTCCAGGCTCATGCCCTTGTTGACGAGCTGGTACTGCGGGATCTGTTGGTACTTGGCAAAGGCCTCATGCCAATCGGCCTCGGTAAGCGGCGGGATGACGCCGAGGATCGGTTGCCACTCGGTGATCGACAAGCCGGAATCCGTGAGCCTTGTCGCACCGCCGACCACAATCATGGCAAGCACGAGGGCCGCCACGGCATAGAGCCACAACCTCACGGCAGTGATTTGATCTTCCCTATCTGGCGCGATCTCAGCCTTCCGCGCCGCCTCCGGCCCGGGCATGTGTCGATCTTTCCCGATAATGAGCGGATGCTTTCTGTTAAAGGAGCCGCGAAAGGCGAACAATGCGCCGAGACGGCGCGGCGCGTCACCTGGGACCTAAGCAAGGAAACCGCAACGTGAACATTCGAACTCGCAAGCTGATTGGCACCATCGTTCTGCTGATCTTCATCGCGGTTTACGCGCTGCTGGTGATGGCGGTTGCCATCGTCTTGCAGGTCAACGCCAGCAAGTGGGTCGAGCTCGCGTTCTACGTTATCGGCGGATTGGCCTGGGTGATCCCGGCAGCCATACTCGTGCGTTGGATGGTGCGCCCGGACGAGCCGCCCCAGGACATTCGACCAGCGCCTCACCAGCGTGGCTAGGCAGCCCAGCGTTCCTGCAAAGCAAAGCTGCCGCTGTTTGCGCGCGAAATGCGCTGTTCACGCTCGAGTCGAACGATGTGGATATCGACCACATCGAACCCGAGGAACCGGTCGGCGCCGGCGGTGAAGCGCCCCGTATTGCGCCCCTTCTCGCCAATAGAGACGCAGGCGTCGAAGCGGCCTTCGAGGGTGGCGAACAGCTCGATCGCCTCCTCATGCTCGGCAGCGACGACGATGTAATCGTAGACCTCGTCGAGGGTGTCCAACACCAGGCCGACCAGGTTTGGATCGAGCACGGCTTCCCTGTTCGTAACCGGGGAACCCGCAGCAATCGCATGCGCGGAGCTGCTCGGCAGCCTCGTCACGATCTCTTCGAACGTCGCGCGTCCCTCGAGGAGATCATTGATCCCTAAGAGCTGTTGGCGCGATTTCCGGCCGTTCACGTCGCCACCGCCAAGCCCCCACCGAACCAGCACCACCTTGCGCCCGCTGGAGCTCAAGGCATCTGCAAGCGCCCGGGCTTCGTCTGCGACCTCGATATCCTTGGCCTCGCCTGCGACCATGATGCGGCACCCCCGGTCCGTCCTGGGCAGCGCGAGAATGCGGTCTGCAGCGGCAGCGACCGAAATCAGGTTGCGCCCTCCTGTGGGGCTGAAGCGACGAAAGGCGGGCAAGCCAAGCTTTTCCTTGTCACCTTCGCGGCGGCCAGTGGCGTTGAATAGTGCCTCGCGGACGGCGATGACGCCGAGGCAAAGGAGCAGCATGACGATCATGCCCAGGATCGCCATGAGCCCTTTCCGGGGCGTGCTGGCCTGGTGCGGCTCCTTGGCCCATGCGAGGACCCTTATTGAATTATCCGCCTCGTGGTTTTGCAGGTAACGCTCGACGATCCGATTGACGAACTTTGCTGCCAACTCCGGCTCCGTCGCGGAAAATCGTATAGCGATCTCACCCTTTTCCCGGTCCACGGCAGCGACCTCAAATGTGCTTTGGATCGCAGACAGCAAAACCTCATTCGGGTGAGCTTGCTCGTCATCTCCCCAGATGCGGCTGACACCAAACTCGTCGAAGAGTCTCTGCACCGGGGCACGAGTATTGAATTCCGGGTGATCCTGGAGACCCAATTCGATGGATGTGGCGATTAGGTTGGCGGGGCTATTGAGCGCTTCGATGTGCCTATCAACCGCGGCGCGGTCCGGGGAATTCACGACCAGCCGTGCCTCCGCAACGTAGGCCGGAGGCAGCCAGGATTGAGCCAGATAGGTCGCAATTCCAGCCGCTATCGTCGCGATCAACAATTGCGGCATCGCACGCCGCATCGCCTGAAGAAATGCGATGCCGAACAACCCGGCTGGCGGATGAGCGATGGCGTGCATCAGCAGATGGCAAGCGTCGGTGGTGAACGAAATCTTTGCTCATCCAATAGATGCAAGCCGGGGCGTAACCAATTTGTTAAAATCCCGCGAGGTTTAGCGCGGCGTGCTGCGACGGGGTGGGAAAGCTCACCCTTTGACCCGCTGAGGAAACTGCCCAGGTGCTTTCAGGACATTACGTCCGGACGCTTCCGGCCAACTTCGGGCACCGCAGTACCAATCATGCAGTCGCGCGTGACGATCTCGGCGAGCTGCTCCTCGGTCCAGCCTTCCGTCCCTTCCGGCCGCATCGGCAAAACGAGGTAGCGCAGATCAGCCGTTGAGTCGTGCACCCGCACCTCGACGTCATCAGGCAGCTCCAGGCCGAACTCCCGGAGCACCCCGCGCGGATCAACCACCATCCGCGAACGGTAGGCCAGGCTCTTGTACCAGGCCGGCGGGATGCCGAGCAGCATTTTCGGATAACAGGAGCACAGCGTGCACACGACGGCGTTGTGCACCTTCGGAGTGTTTTCCACCGTGCGGAAATCGGCGAGTGTGCCAATGTCAATGCCGAGCTCCGCGAGCGCGGAGCGCGTATCCGCCAACAGGCGCGCCTTGTAATCAGGGTCGACCCAGGCCCGCGCAACGACCTTCGCGCCAAGAGCCGGCGAGCGGCTGTCCATGAGATCGACCTGAGCGCTGATCTCCTCGGCCGTCAACACTCCCTTCTCGATCAGCAGCTCGCGGATCGCTCTCTCAAGCACCTCATATGGCGAGGCGGGATCAGCATCGTGGTCGCGCTGGAATGGGTGGCGGTGGGGTTGGCCGTCACCATGATTGTGCACGTGGCCGGCCTCGTGCTCGTGCCCATCATGCGGCATGGCTGTGGGTCCTCCCCTCACCTTCGATTTTCACGAGCCAATGCTCGTAAATATCGGCCTCAACCTGATCTTGCGGACGCCCGCGATAATTGGGCCAAAGATCGGTTTGCCGGAAACGGACCTTATAGAGCACCTGCGCGGGCAAACCCGGTTTATGGTAGGCCAGCTTTTCGGGATCGCGAAAAACACCCTGCACGCTGACAATCACACCCGTCTTACCCCGCAGGAAAAACGGGGTCCGGCAATGCCCGAGCGTCAACCTGTGGTCGACCCGGACGACGTCGCCCGGCTGAAAGCGCGCACCAGTCAAATGGGAGCCTCCGTCGTATCCCACGGCACGGTGCCGCCGGCGAGCTCGCGGCCCTCTGCTTTCATAGCCTGCTCGACCTCAGCGACCTTGGCCTCGATTTCGTCCCGCGTCAGGATCTCCTGCTCCACGAGCAAATTGCGGATGGCGCGGATCCATTTGTCGTAATAACCGGTGTTGTCATAAACCTGCTGGCCGTAGTCCTCGATGACCCGGCGTAACGCGTCGATCTTGAACGCGCTTTTCTTGGGCCCGGTCAGCAGGACAAGCATGGCGTCGACCCGCTTTTCCCAGAGCGCCAGATCATGCTCGGTCCGGTCGATCGGGCCGAAATCAAGTCCGCCAACATCGTGCACCGCCCGGCCGCCAGCCCCCTGGCGAAACTCGGTCTTCCGCATCGGCTCGGTCATCGGCGCTCCTCCCATTCATTGGCGCCACTTCTTACGGCATGCCGGATGAAATGCTGGTGCCGGCAGAGGGACTTGAACCCCCGACCTACCGCTTACAAGGCGGTTGCTCTACCAACTGAGCTATGCCGGCAATGCCGTGGAGTGATAGCGGCTTATACCCTGGGATGGAGCATCTGGCCAGCCGCTGCGCGCTCTTGCCCTGCGCATTCATATTTCGTCAAGCATACCACTCAAAGCGCCGCGACACAGTCAGCATTCATACATACAAGCGTATGCTAGATCTCTAGCGCGACCTCGCGATTTCACCTGGAGACCAGTCATGCGTTTGCACGTCCTATTGGCCGGTTTGGCGGCAGCAGTCGCCTTCAGCACCGTTCCTGTCGCTTCATCGCAGGCCGAAGATCGTGGCTACCGGGTCTGGGAGGATGATAGCTACACTTCCTTCCGCACCCGACCTAGAGTCGTCTCAGGCTATTTCATCGCCGATCCTTATGCCTACCGCTACGAGCCGCGCGGCTACTATCCCTATTACGACGCGGGCTACTGGCGACCCCTCTGCGGAGCCAAGGTGGACTGCGTGCCGCGAGCTTTTCAGCCCCCTTACTGGAAGGCATGGGGCTATCCCAAGCCGTGGCTGAACTACCATTTCCACCGGGTTTATCACGGCAGAATTCGGCCCTGGCACTGGTAAGCCACGTTACTGCTCCTCGATCTGCCGATAGTTACGCGAAAGACGAGGAGCCTTCAGGCCGCACTAAACCCTAGCCGTCGGAACGCAACCGGAACGGCGTGAACCTGTTGTTTGGGTTGTAGAAACGCCCAAGCAGGACCAACGCCATGGATAAGCTCAAGTCGACGGTTGCCGAGCTCAAGAGTGATATCGATCGCGGCCGAACCGGTGACAAGGTCGCGGCCGATGATCCGGCGACCGTTCCGCTCGGCACGGACGACGAAGCCGCCGGAGTCAGCCTCTCCCCAGAGTTGATTCAAGAGGTCCGCGAACGTGAGCTCGAGGCCGGAGCCCAAGTCCGCGCAGCAAGCCACAGGACATCGGACAGCGAAGGGACAGGCGTAGTTGCGTGGCTGCTGATTGCCGCCTTCTTGCTGGCGGGCCTCGCCATGGTGTGGCTGGCGATCGATTACAGCTAGGCCCTACTGTGCGAACTTGCCCGTCTAGAGGGCGGGAATTGAGAGCTGCATTTCCGGCGATGTGTCAGCCCAGCTCGATGACCATGCCATCGTAGGCCGGCTCGACGTGGCTTGGAAGCTCGCGCTTCAACTCCTCATAGTCCAGCTCGGCGGTGAGGTGAGTGAGCACGGCGCGCTTCGGCTGCAGCCGCTCGATCCATGCCAGAGCCTCACCGACGCTGAAATGACTGGGGTGTGGCGTCGGTCGCAACGCATCGACGACCCAGACGTCCAGGTTCTGCAGGAGCGGAATGGAAGATTCAGGCAGGCCGCTGATGTCTGGCGAATAAGCTAGACCGCCGATGCGGAAGCCCAGAGATGTAATATCGCCGTGCTCCTGCACGATAGGGATGACCTCCATCACGCCACCCGCTCCAGGGATTCGCACGGCTTCGGGTGGATTGATGTCTTTGGCCTCGAGGATGGGCGGATAGCTGCCGCCGGGAGGCGTCTCGAAGCAATAAGCGAAGCGGGTCACGAGGCTGTCACGGGTGCGCGCGTCGAACCACACCGGCACCCGCCGTTTCATCGCGTAGGCGACGGGTCTCAGATCGTCGATGCCGTGCGTGTGATCGGCATGATCGTGGGTGTAAAGCACGCCATCGAGCGTCGTGATGTTCACCAAAAGCAGCTGCTCACGAATGTCTGGCCCCGTGTCGATGAGCACTTTCGTGGTGCCCTCCGGGCCGATCTGCTCGATGAGAGCCGCGCAACGCTTACGCCGGTTCTTTGGATTGTTCGGATCGCAACGGCCCCAATCGTTTCCGAGACGCGGGACGCCACCGGACGAACCGCAGCCAAGGATCGTCAGGCGGTGCCTCATGCGGCATCAGCTGCCGACGCTGCGCGCGGCACCTTCTTGAACAGCCGGAAGAAGTTCTCGGTGGTCGCTTCGGCCAGCTCCTGCGGGGTGACGCCTTTGACGCGAGCGAGCATCTCGGCCGTGTGCACCACGTAGGCGGGCTCGTTCAACTTGCCGCGGTACGGCTCGGGCGCGAGGAAAGGCGCATCCGTTTCCACCAGCAGGCGATCAAGCGGCACTTCCGCTGCGATGGCCCGCAGCTCCTCCGACTTTCGGAACGTAATGACGCCGGTGAAGGAAATCGTCAGGCCGAGCGCGAGAGCTCGCATCGCGAGATCGCGCCCACCGGTGAAGCAATGCAGGATGGCCGGAAAAGGACCCTTCGCGTGCTCCTCCTCGAGGATTCGCGCGGTGTCCTCATCGGCTTCGCGCGTGTGAATCTCCAGCGGAAGGCCGGTGATCCGGGCCGCCGCGATGTGGCGCCGGAAGCCCTCTGCCTGAGCCTCCGGCGGGCTTCGCTTGTAGAAGTAATCCAGCCCTGCCTCGCCAATCGCCACCACCTTGGGGTGTTCCGCCAGCCGCACGATCTCGTCCACGGAGACATCGAGCTCCTCATGGGCGTAATGCGGATGCGTGCCGACTGAACAAAAGACGTTGGGATACCGCTCGGCGAGCGCGATAAGGTCCGGCAGCTGACGGACACGGGTCGATATCGTGACGAGCACCCCGACGCCGGCCCGGGCGGCGCGGGCGACGACCCCGTCCCGATCCTTCGCGAACTGCGGAAAGTCAAGGTGGCAGTGGTGATCAACCAGCATCAGCCCTTGCCCTTTTCCGCCTCCTCGGACTCGACGTAACGCGGGAATACTGCGGTCGGCTGTGGAATGGGGGTGCCAGGCTTCAAGCGGCCGCTGGGCCCCAGAGCCGCGAAGCTCCGCACATCAGGACCCTGGCCGAGCAGATCGAGCAGCTTCGCCGCCGAGCTTGGCATCACCGCCTGTGCAAGGATCGCGACCTGCCGCACGACCTCCGCGGTCACATAGAGGATCGTTTCCATGCGCTTAAAATCGGTCTTGCGCTTGGCCCAAGGCTCCTCGCTGGCGAAGTAGCGATTGGTCTCCCCCACCACGGCCCACACCGCATCGAGATACTGCTTGATCGCCTGCCGATCCATAGCCGCGCGCGCCTGGCCGTAGAGCGCGTCCGTCGCATCGAGGATCGCCTTGTCCGCGTCGCTGAAAGCTCCCGGCTCGGGGATGGCCGCCCCGCAGTTCTTGTAGATCATCGACAACGAGCGCTGGGCCAGGTTGCCGAGGTCATTGGCCAGATCCGCATTGATGCGGTTGACGATGGCTTCCGGGCTGTAGCTGCCATCCTGTCCGAAGACGACCTCCCGCAGGAAGAAGTAGCGCAACGGATCGACGCCATAGGCCTTCACGAGATCGAAGGGATCGATCACGTTGCCGACCGACTTCGACATCTTCTCCCCGCGGTTGAACAGGAACCCGTGGGCGAAGATCCGGCGCGGCAACGGAAGGCCTGCCGACATCAGGAACGCGGGCCAGTACACGGCATGAAAGCGCAGGATATCCTTGCCGATCACGTGCACGTCGGCCGGCCAGTAGTGCCAGTTCGGGTGGTTCTCGTCAGGGAAGCCGACACCGGTGATGTAGTTGGTGAGCGCGTCGACCCACACGTACATCACGTGCTTCGGGTTCCCAGGAACGGGAATGCCCCAGTCGAGCGTCGTGCGCGAAATGGATAGGTCCTCGAGCCCGCCTTTCACAAAGCTCACGACCTCGTTGCGCCGCTCCGGCGGCAGAATGAAGTCGGGATGAGCCTCGTAATGGGCGAGAAGCCGGTCCTGATAAGCTGAAAGCCGGAAGAAGTAGGACTCCTCCTCCGTCCACTCGACCGGAGTCCCCTGCGGGCCGCGACGTACGCCATCCTCCCCGACGGTCGTCTCGCTTTCGGCGTAAAAGGCTTCATCGCGCACGGAGTACCAGCCAGCGTACTTGCCGAGATAGATGTCACCCGCCTGCTCCATGCGGCGCCAGATTTCGGCGGACGCGCGGTGATGGCGCTCCTCAGTGGTGCGAATGAAGTCGCTGTTGGAAAGCCCCAGCACCGCCGCCATCTCCCGAAAGCGCGGCGTGTTGCGGTCCGCAAGCTCGCGCGGCGTAAGCCCCTCCCTCGCGGCCGTCTGCTTCATCTTCAGACCATGCTCGTCGGTGCCGGTCAGGAAGAAGACATCCTTCCCGTCGAGCCGCTCAAAGCGAGCAATAGCGTCGGTCGCGATCGCCTCGTAGGCATGCCCGATGTGCGGCGCGCCGTTGGGATACGAGATGGCGGTTGTGATGTAGAACTTTTGTCGTCCGGTCATGCGTCAGCTTCCAAGTATTGGCATCGTTCTGGAGCGCATTCAAAAGCGGGAGGACAATTTGCGCTCCCACGCTGGATCAAAAAGCGGGCGCACGCATTCGGGCGCTGCTGAGGGCCGCTAAGCCCTGCATGTGCCGGTGGAAGCTGGTCGCAATCTCGATCATCTGCTCGAGTTCAAGTCTCAAAAGCCGTTGGCGTTAGTACCACGTACCGCAGCGCAAAGCCACCTGAAGGATTGCACCGCGTTTACGGCATCCGGGCAGCCACGGCAATCTTCTGTATGGCGTCGAGGATGAGGGCCTTGCGATCAAGGTTGAGCGCGAGGGCCTCAGCTTTATCGCGCACGATCGTTTCCCACACCTCCGCCCATGAGGCAAGCCTGTCCTCCGGGATGAGGCGGCGGGCTAACGCCAGGTCTTCGGGCTCGCCCTCGCCGGTAGCCGCAGCACGCGTCAGCCGCGCCGCGGCATCCAGCAGAAGGTCGAAGAAGGTCTCAAATCGTTGCTCGCTGGTGGCGCTGGAGAGGTCCTCAGCCAGCGCATGAGCAGCGATCCAATCCACTTTCGGCAGAGCGTTGAGAAGCGCAGAGACACGCTCGGCGAGCTCCAGACCGTCGCTCGTTGCCAAAGACAGCAGGCGGCGCACGCTACCGCCGGCCAAGTGAATGAGCCGCGGCCAATCGGCCTCCGCAGGTTTGCTTTTTTCTGCCGCACCGAGGGCCTGCTCCGCTGCGGCGCGGAGATCGCTGGGGTTCAAATGGCTGAGCGCGATGGTGCGGCAGCGGGAGCGGATCGTGGGCAAGAGGCGGCCAGGCTGGGAGCTGATCAGCAGAAAGACCGTCCGGACGGGAGGCTCCTCGAGAGACTTCAACAAGGCATTGGCCGCCTGGACGTTGAGCTCGTCCGCGGAATCCACGATGACCACGCGCTGAATAACCTCGCCCAGCCGCGACTCGCCGCCTGGGGTGTGGGCCAGGAATTCTCTTAGCCGGCGCACCTCATCGACTGGGATGACAGCCGGAAATCGTTTTTCTCGGAAGAGCCAAGGGCGGCGAATGACCAGGAGCCCCGGATGCGAGAGGGCCTTCACCATGCGCAACGCTGGGGTGTCTTCCGGTACCTCCAGCGATGCCCCCGTGGGGTCGCGCGCTTCACCATCTGCCAGCGCGTAAGCCGCGAAACGGTAGGCCAGCGTCGCCTTTCCGATGCCTTCGGGCCCGGTCAAGAGCCAGGCATGGTGAATGCGTCCGGACGCCAAGGCCGCGGCCAGCTCTCGCTCAGCGTTCGCATGCCCAAAGAGGCGACGAGTTTCGCGTGGGTGCGGAAAGCCTTCGAGACGGTCCGCCTCGGGCGGAATCTCGATCTCTTGAACGGCAGGGGCGCGAGCCATCACTCACTCGGCTGCAGCAGGCGCATCTCGATCGTACCCCAGATCTGTTCCGCGACCTCTTCCGGCCGTTGCGTCGCGTCCACCACCACGCAGCGCTCGGGCTCTGCCGTGGCGATCATCAGAAACCCGTCGCGTAAACGCTCATGGTACGAGAGGGGCCGGTCTTCGTAGCTGTCGGAAAACGCGCCACCCGAGGTCGAGTGCTCGTTTCGACCCTGGGCTCGCGCCAAACCCTCGGCCGCCGGCAGATCGAGGACGAAGGTCACGTCGGGCACCGTACCGTCGACCACGATCCGCTCCAGAGCCTCGATCACGCCCTTCGGCACGCCGCCAGCAACACCCTGGTAAACGCGGGTCGAATCCGAGAAGCGATCGCAGACAACCCAATGACCCGCCTCCAGGGCCGGCCGAATGGTGCGCTCCAGGTGATCGGCACGGGCGGCTGAGAAGAGGAGCGTTTCGGCCAAGGGGCCGTGATCGGCCGTATTTGGGCTGAGGATCAGCTCTCGCACTTGCTCAGCGAATGCGGAGCCGCCCGGCTCCCGCGTCAGCACGACCTGGATGCCTTTCGCCCGAAGGCGCTCTGCCAGAAGCCGCGCCTGAGTGGACTTGCCAGCCCCTTCCCCTCCCTCAAAGGTTATGAACTTGCCTCTCGCCATGACATGGCTCGTCTCTCGCGCCGGCTCGGCCGTACCCTCGGCGTATCAAGGGATCCAGCCGAAAGCCATATAGGCGAGTGTGTCAAGGCCGCGGCGCATCGGTCCAGCCCTCGCGACATCCTCCGCCGCGTAGAGCTGGGCCTCGCTGACAGTGTTCATGGCAGTGGTAACCCGCAGCTTGGCGACAGGATCGCCCTTACGGATAGGCGGCTTGAGCGGGCTCTTATAAACTATCTCGGCGTTCAGTCGCTGGTTCGCTGCCGAACGCGGCAACAGAACGTACACACCGCCCTCGGCACCCGTCAAAGGAAGATAAAACTGGTCGCCGCCCCACACGCGTGCGCGGCCGACGATCTCGCCCTCGTCGAACAATCGAAATTCCGTGAAGTTGCGGAAACCCCAATCGAGCAGACGTGCCGTCTCGTTCCGGCGCTGTGCGGCCGTTTGAAGGCCGTTGACCACCGCGATCAGACGGCGCTCGCCCTGCTTTGCGGAGGCGACCATTCCATAGCCGCCCTCCTTTATGTAGCCCGTCTTCAGCCCGTCGACTCCGAGATCCGAGTTCAGCAGCGGATTGCGGTTCACGAACCTGTGCCGGCGATACCGGAATTCCGGCTGCGCGAACATCGGATAGAATTCCGGGAACTCCTTGATAACGTATTGCGCCAGTCGCGCGAGATCCCGCGCCGTCGTCAGGTGCTCGGGGTGATAGAGCCCTGTGGCGTTCTTGAAGGTTGTGGACGTGAGGCCGATTTCGCGGCCGAGCTGGGTCATTTGCTCGGCGAAAGCCTCCTCAGTAC
>QGVC01000380.1 GCA_003242645.1 Pseudomonadota bacterium | reverse complement strand
AGGCCGGGGCGCAACCAGCAGTTCCAGAACTGTTCACCCGCCTGATCTGGCGCGACCAGCATGAGGTTTTCCAGAACGGTCATCGTGCCGTGCTCGCGGGGGATCTGGAAAGTGCGGCAGATGCCGCGCCGGAAGACGCCGTGTGGCGGCAAGCTGGTGATATCCTGGCCATCGGCAAGCACGCGGCCTGAGTCAGGCTGGAGAAAGCCGGTGATCAGGTTGAAGAGGGTCGTCTTGCCGGCGCCGTTGGGCCCGATCAGGCCGGTGATCGTGCCTTCGCGGACGCTGAGCGAGCAATGGTCGATCGCGCGCAATCCCCCGAAGTTCTTGACGAGATCGCGCACCTCGAGCACCGGAGCTTTCTGGGCAGGCTGGTCTGGCATGTCTCCCCATCCGATCCACACGGACGACATGCGTGTATCACCTGTGGCTCCCCTTGAAAACCAACGCTTGCTGAGCGAGCGGCTGACACGTCGTCGCCCGTGGCCTGCCGGTATCGTTGCCCTGACGGAGAGAAATCAAAGACCTGCGCTCATGTGGTGGCTCGTCGTGGAAGCCTGCCTCGACGAGTACGTTCGAGCTTCCGCGTGTGTGTTGTAGGTCGAAGAAGGGCCGCGAGCGTGGTAGGGCCTCTCTTCTTGGAGCCGTAGTTCATCAGCACGCGAGTGGGTGAACCGAGTCACTTTGCGGAGTCGGTCTCACCCAAGGTTGGCACCCCACGTGCTTAGGTTCGAGCACTCAGGAGGCGTACGTGGAGCAACCTGCCTTGTATCGATCGAACCGCTCACCTTCCAGTCGACGAGGAACAAGAATCTGTTTTTTCACACGCTCATTGCGAAGTGATTTGCGCTCTTAAATTCGCATTGCATTTTTGTGAGAATAATCCGTAGGCGGGGGAACCCGCGCGGCGCCCCCGCGTTCCTCTGCTAGTTCTTGCAGAAGTGGTTGAGCAAAAGAACTACGATTTCAAAGAGCTTTTGCCACCACTTCAACCAGGATGGGCAGTCCAAATTGTTGGCACTCATTGGGTTTGTCCTCCTTCTGGGTGCCGACACGACGGCGGAGGTGCAGCTCCGCCGTCACCCTATTCTCCGTCGGCTGCGACGAAAACGTTTCGGCAACAAAAAAGGTTCGCCCGATCAGGCAGTTTTGATGATGCACTGCCACAGCGCAGCCGCGAGGGAGAGCATATCGTTTGCTGGATCGATTGATTGTTTGTACCAGGAGTGATTAGGCGAGCGAAGGAGCGTCCTCCTCCTCGGTGGCATCCTTCGTAATCAACACCGAGTCTCCGGCATTCGCGTCACAGGCCCTGACAATTCGCCTCGCCAATTCATTGATCGTGTCGCAACGATATTCGAAGAAGCGGTCGGTGCTACTCGCTGACTTGCTTGGACGAATGACCCACTTACCGTCGATATCCAAGCCGATTCGCGGCAGATGCTCCATCGGAATGAACCACGTCACGATGAATTCGGTCAGTTCTGGATTGATGAGGCCAGCTACAAGATATGCCCTGCGCGCTTCGTTGAACGTGGCCTGCCGGACTTGGAAGTGAACCCTGTTGCCGCGTTTTCCGGTGCGACGATTGATGAGCGTGCGCGTGCGGCATTTCAATTGAATTGCAACCGAGTTACCGGTCAACTTATCGAAGAACAATACATCAAGCCCATCATCGTCTGCGAGCGGCTGGAATGGCGACATTCGACCATCAGTCGCCTTCATAACCGCATTGACGAGCAGGTTCTCGCCTATAGCCCCGACTTGGGTGGAAGTAAGGGACACCCTGGTTTCCTTCCGATGCCACCGCCCCAGCCAAGGCTTGCACATCGCATCCGTGAAGTTGATGCTCCTTTTGGGCATTTCCACAGATATGTCGGAAAAGGCATATCCAAGTGGAATGAGTTTTGGAGATGCGCCCATTACAGAGGAGAGGAAACTTATCAATTATCGCAACTAGAATAAGGTGTGGGTTTCAGCCCGAGTTAGTCAAGCAAGCGGTTCGTTATTGTGAGCAATTGATCTCGAAATTCGCATCCAAGGAACAATGAGCTGCCTCTTCACGCTGTCGACGCTCAACTGAATAGCGAGAGAAATAATACAGGTATGAGCTTCCTCACGCAGGAAAAATGATTTAGGCGCACCTAGTTATTGAGCAGGAGGAGGTACCGCCTGCTCTAGTCAAGAGATGTGCATTCCAACGGTACTGGAGGATTACGGAAGATCCTCACGTGTGAAACTCCACAATCTGCCGGACCGCCTGACCTTCGCGGAGGCGATCAAACCCCGCGTTGATGTCGTCGAGCGGCAGACGATGCGTCAGCAGGCGGTCAATGGGCAAACGACCGCGTCTGAACAGCCCGAGATAGCGGGGTATATCGCGAGATGGCACGGCGGTGCCGATGTAGCTGCCCTTGATCGTGCGCTCCTCCGCCACGAGACTGACTGCAGGGATCGACAGCATCGCGTTTGGCGGCGGCAATCCTGCCGTCACCGTGGTGCCGCCGCGGCGTGTGACGTTGTAGGCGAGCGTCAGCGCCTGAACGGACCCAGCCAGTTCCACAGCCACATCGACACCGCCCTTCGTCGCCTCGCGGATGCTGTTCGCTACGTCAGAATCCGCAGCATTGAAAACATCCGTAGCACCGAGTGTCCTGGCGAAGCTCAGCTTGTCGGGCGAGAGATCCACCGCGATGATCCGCTCCGCACCGGCCGCGATCGCGCCGAGCAGTGCGGCAAGGCCAACACCGCCGAGGCCGATGATTGCTACCGTCGATCCCGGCTCCACCTTCGCCGTGTTGGCGACGGCACCCACGCCGGTGAGCACGGCACACCCGAACAGCGCCGCCAAGTCGAGTGGGACATCCTTGTCGATTTTGACCAGGGAACGACGCGACACCGTCGCATACTCGGCAAAGGCCGACACGCCCAGGTGATGATGAAGCGGCGTGCCATTTCGCGAGAGATGGCGCGCTCCCGACAGCAGGGTGCCGGCGCCGTTGGCCGCCGCCGCGGGCTCGCACAGCGCTGGTCGTCCGGTGGCACATGGCAAGCAATGTCCGCAGCTCGGGACGAACACGAGCACCGCGTGGTCGCCCTTGGCAAGGTCGTCGACGCCGGGGCCCGTCTCCTCCACGATGGCCGAGGCCTCGTGACCGAGCGCCATCGGCGTGGGGCGCGGCCTCGAGCCGTCGATCACCGAGAGATCCGAATGGCACAGGCCAGCGGCTGCGATCTTCACCAAGACCTCACCAGGGCCGGGCGGCGCCAGGTCCACCTCCGAAATGGTGAGCGGACGGGAGGTCGCATACGGCGGCTTCCGCCCCATTTCCTCGAGCACAGCGGCGCGGATACGCATGGCAGTCATCCTCGTGTTTCGGCCGCGGCAGCGCGGCCATCAGTGTGCAGCGACAAGACGCCTCTCTCAATGAACTAGAGTCGGTCGACCAGAGTGGACGAATGGACGTAAA
>QGVC01000379.1 GCA_003242645.1 Pseudomonadota bacterium | reverse complement strand
GTCGTAGCCTGCGGCGGATTTCCGAGCCCGCCGGGCCGTGCGGACGACCGAGCCGTCGGGCATGACCGCGGTGAGGTTCAGCACGTTCTCGCGCATAGTGCCGTAGCGCACGGCGTTGGTGCCCGAGGCGCGCGTCGACGCCATGCCGCCGAGCGTGGCTTCCTCCGCTCCGGGGTCTATCGGAAAGAATAGACCCATGTCGCGAAGGTAATCGTTGATCTGCTTCCGGGAGACACCCGCCTGGACGACGCAATCGAGATCCCGCTCGTTCACCTGGAGAATTCGGTTCATGCGGGACATGTCGACGGAGATGCC
Source organism: Pseudomonadota bacterium (assembly GCA_003242645.1). Next base: position 3,176 of record QGVC01000379.1, on the reverse strand, counting down.
ACCGAAAGGTGCGTTGACGTGCCCTTCCAGCGATGTGCCCGCGCCGAAGGGGATCAGCGGCACGCGATGGCTCGCCGCGACCTTGACGATCTCCTGAACCTCTTCCGTCGACTCGGGCCAGATCACGGCGTCAGGCGGCTGGTTTGGCACCCAAGTGAGCGTGTGGCCATGTTGGCGACGGATAGCTTCTCCGGTTTGAAGTCGTTCGCCGAACCGCTGCCGAAGCACTGCGATCGCGGTTTCGACATCACCGCGCCGATGCTCCGAGGTTGCTGTCGTCGCCATCCCTTGCTGTCCCCTTTCAAGCATGCCCGCCTGTTTGGGCAGCATGCTAGTGGGGCGGAACCCTCCGTGTAAACGATACAGTGCCGCACCGCCGAGTGCTCTCGGGCCGCCTTTTTGCTCGAGGCGTCATGCCGGGCGGTGGACTGCGGCGTTCTGGCAAGGCCCTGAGTTTGAGGCGGCTGCGTTTTGCGCATAGCCCGCGGTCGGGCTCACGGAAAACGCGTTGGTTCTATCAGATGAGCTGAGGTGAGAAGATGAAGCGAATAGGGATGAGCGTGCTCTCGGCCTCGTTAATTGCGATAGGCAGCGTTGCGTTGGCGCAGCAGCAGCCACCGCCCGCTCCCGGCGGTCAACCCGCCCAGCAACAGGGCGAAATCACAGCCGATCAAGCCATCGAGATCGCGCGCAAGCAGGGACTGGTGAACGTGAGGGAGATCGAGCGCAACAACCGGAGATGGGAGGTTGAAGGCACTGATCAGAACGGGCGTGAGATCGAGGTCGAGGTGGACCTTCGCACTGGAGAGGTTATCAACGTCGAGCGCGGCTGAGCCTCTCTGATCGGTGAGCCTGATGCGTGTGGTGATCCCGCGCCTGCGCCGCGGAGCGGCACCTGTTTTCTAACAGCATTTCGGGCGGGACCATTGTTTTCGGCCTCGCCTTCGGCTGACATAGGGCGATCGGTTCCATCTCCAATCCAAGGAGCAGGGAAATGAAGACGCGCGCCGCCGTCGCATTCGAAAAGGCCAAGCCGCTCGAGATCGTCGAGCTCGACCTTGAAGGCCCGAAGGAGGGAGAGGTTCTCGTCGAGATCAAGGCGACTGGCATCTGCCATACCGACGACTTCACATTGTCGGGTCGCGATCCGGAAGGGCTATTTCCGGCTGTTCTCGGCCACGAGGGGGCCGGCGTCGTCGTCGATGTCGGTCCGGGGGTGAAGAGCGTCAAGAAAGGCGATCACGTCATTCCGCTTTACACCCCCGAGTGCCGGGAATGCCCGTCATGCCTCTCGCGTAAGACGAACCTGTGTACAGCAATTCGCACCACGCAGGGGCAGGGGGTCATGCCCGATGGCACCAGCCGCTTCTCCTATAAAGGAAAGATGGTGCACCACTACATGGGCACCTCGACCTTTTCGAACTACACGGTGTTGCCGGAGATTGCGGTGGCGAAAATCCGCGAGGACGCTCCGTTCGACAAGGTCTGCTACATCGGTTGCGGCGTCACCACTGGCATTGGCGCCGTGATCAACACGGCGAAGGTTGAGCCCGGCTCGACGGCCATCGTCTTCGGCCTTGGCGGCATCGGGCTCAACGTCATCCAAGGCCTGCGCCTCGTCGGGGCCGACATGATCATCGGCGTCGACATCAATAACGAGAAAAAGGCGTGGGGCGAGCGGTTTGGAATGACCCATTTCGTCAACCCCAACGAAATCGGTGAGGATCTTGTCCCCTATCTCATCAACATGACGAAGCGCGGGGCGGATCAGATCGGCGGCGCGGACTATACGTTCGACTGCACGGGCAACGTGGATGTCATGCGTGCGGCTTTGGAGAGCGCTCACCGCGGTTGGGGTCAGTCGATCATCATCGGCGTGGCAGGTGCCGGCGAAGAAATTCGGACTCGTCCCTTCCAGCTCGTTACGGGACGCGTGTGGAAGGGCACAGCATTCGGCGGCGCCAGGGGCCGTACGGACGTGCCCAAGATTGTCGACTGGTACATGGAGGGCAAGATCCAGATCGACCCGATGATCACGCACACGCTTCCGCTCGAGCGCATCAACGAGGGATTCGATCTGATGCACGCGGGCAAGAGCATTCGGACCGTGGTGATTTATTAGTCCGCGTGAAGCGAAGGAAAGTGCTGAAACAGAAAGTGATGAGCTGAATAAAAAGGGCGACCACGAAGGTCGCCCTTTTTCTTTTCTTTCCCGAGATCGAGAGCTTACACCGAGTAGTACATATCGAACTCCACCGGGTGCGGCGTCGTCTCGAAGCGCAGCACCTCGGCCATCTTCAGCTCGATGTAGGCGTCGATCATATCGTCCGTGAACACGCCGCCCATCTTCAGGAAGCCGCGGTCCTTGTCGAGGGCCTCGATCGCCTCGCGCAGCGAGCCGGCGACGGTCGGAATTTGGGCAAGCTCGGCCGGTGGCAAGTCGTACAGGTTCTTGTCCATCGGCTCGCCCGGATGGATCTTGTTCAGGATGCCATCGATCCCGGCCATCAGCATCGCTGCGAAAGCGAGGTACGGGTTGGCGGCCGGATCCGGGAAGCGAACCTCGATGCGCTTCGCCTTCGGACTCGAGACGTGCGGGATGCGGCAGGAGGCCGAGCGGTTACGGGCCGAGTAGGCGAGCAACACGGGTGCCTCATAGCCCGGGACCAGACGCTTGTAGGAGTTGGTCGTCGGGTTGGTGAAGGCATTGATCGCCTTCGCGTGCTTTAGGATGCCGCCAATGTAGTAGAGGCAGGTGTCCGAAAGGTCGGAATACTTATTGCCCGCGAACAGTGGCTGGCCGTCCTTCCAGATCGACTGGTGGCAGTGCATTCCAGAGCCGTTATCGCCGAACACCGGCTTCGGCATGAAGGTCGCCGTCTTGCCGTAGGCCTGGGCGACGTTGTGGGCCACGTACTTATAAATCTGCAGGTGGTCCGCGATGGTGACCATCGGGCCGAACTTGATGCCGAGCTCGTGCTGGGCGGCCGCGACCTCGTGGTGATGCTTTTCGACCTTGACCCCCATCTCGGCCATCACGGATAGCATCTCGGAGCGGATGTCCTGGCAGCTGTCGACCGGCGGGACGGGGAAGTAGCCACCCTTCGTCCGCGGCCGGTGACCCAGGTTACCCATCTCATATTCGGTGCCGGAGTTCGTCGGCAGTTCCGTCGAGT
>QGVC01000378.1 GCA_003242645.1 Pseudomonadota bacterium | reverse complement strand
TGGAATCATTTTGTCGGGATGCGCTCAGAGCGTGCGGCGCAGACGAAGATACGGCCGCAGCGGCCACACGTGCGATGATGCATGCATCGCGCCTCGGCATTGATAGCCATGGTGTCAGACTTCTTGAGCATTACGTAACGGTTATTTCTGGCGGCCGAGTTAATTCCAGGCCTCGGATGGGAGTTGTCCGCCAGACCGGCGCCGTTGCGACCTTCGACGCGGACGATGGCCATGGCGCGCTCGCCGCCTACCGAGCAATGGAGCACGCCGTCGGTCTCGCGAGGCAATACGGCATCGGCGCTGTTGCTATCCGCAATTCGTCGCATTTCGGCGCGGCCGGCGCATTCGCGTTGGCGGCAGCCGAGGCGGGAATGATCGGCTTTGCCTTCTGCAACGCCGATCGCTTCGTGCGCCTTCACGGCGGCGCCGCGCGGTTCCATGGCACGAACCCGATTGCCTGTGCCGTGCCAGTACCAAATCAACGACCATGGCTCTTGGATATGGCCACGAGCGCCATTCCGTACAACAAAATTCAGCTCTACAAGAGCCTTGGCAGGCCATTGCCTCAAGGTGTTGCCTCTACCGAGGATGGGGAGGACACGACCGACCCCCATCGAGCCGCCATGCTGGCGCCGCTTGGCGGTGAATTCGGCTACAAAGGAGCAGGACTAGCCGGGCTTGCGGAAATATTGAGCGCCGTCCTTTCCGGAATGAAATTGAGTTTCGAATTGGCGCCTATGGGAGGGCCGGATTTCTCGATGCCCCGGAAACTCGGCGCGTTCGTTATGGCGCTGAATCCTAATGCCTTTGTCAACGACGACGAGTTCGCCGATGGAATGAAGCGCTACCTCGCAGGGTTGCGCAATTCGCCCGCGCGTCCGGGTGAGCGTGTGCTCGCCCCTGGCGATCGCGAGTGGGCAGAAGCTGATCGCCGTGCGGTCCAAGGGATTCCGATCGATCCGGAAACCGTCGCGGCGTTCCAGAGAATCGCCAGCCGTTATGGGCTTACTCCACCGTTTGCCAAAACGACGGAGGCGATGAAAAACAATAACTGATGAAATTGGCAGGAGGAAAGAATGGCCGGAGCGAAACGACTAAGGCCGATATCCGCAGGAATTCTGGCGGCGCTCCTCGCGAGCACTTCGGCGCAAGCCCAGGAGAATACCCTGCGTTTCAATCACGTGCTTGGGCCTAGCGAGCCGTATCACGCGGGTTTTCTGGAGTGGGCTGAGCGCGTGAACAAGCGCACCAACGGGAAGCTCAAGATCGAGGTTTTCCATAGCGCCCAGCTTGGCGTCGAGGAAGACATCATCGAGCAGATCCGCCAGGGTGCCAATATCGGCCAGAATACGGACTCGGCGCGCCTCGGGAACTATGTTCCGGCCATTGCCGTCATGAATGGCCCCTATTTCGCCGAGTCTCTGGAGCAGGTCTGGAAGCTCACTGACTCTCCCACCGTGAAGAAGTGGCTGGACGAGCTGGCAAACCAGCATGGGCTGAAGGTGGTCTGCTTCGATTGGGTGCAGGGCTTCCGTCACTTCTTCACGAATAAACCCATCCGCTCACCGCAGGATCTTGCCGGCTTGCGCATTCGCACGCCACCGGCACCGATCTGGCAGGAGTCGATCCGCGCTCTGGGCGCCGCGCCGACGGCCATGGCGTTCGGCGATATGTACCCCGGGCTGCAGCAGAAAGCGATCGATGGTGTTGAGCTCGTTTATGCCAACATTCCAGCCGGCCGCTTCTACGAGGTGTTGAAGTACGCCAATGAAACGGGGCACATTCTGCTCATCAATTTCCAGGTGGTCAGCTCTCAGTGGTTCAACAAGCTGCCAGCTGACCAGCAAACGGCTCTTGTAGAGGAATGCCGCGCGGTCGGCCGGGCAACGTCGGAGAAAATCGCGAAGATGAACGATGAAATCAAAGCCGACCTGCAAAAGAAGGGCATGGAGATCGTGACCGATATCGATCTCAAGGCTTTCCGCAAGGCTGGCCAGAAGGCCTATGAGGTTCTTGGCATCAGTGATGCCAAGAAAGCCATCGAGGCGGAAATGGGCAAATAAGGGACTGATGGCGACCACGGTTCGACGGCCATGCTAAGGGAATTTCACAGACGTTTGGGAAAAGTCGAAGCCGTGGTCGCTGCCGTTCTTCTGATCATCATGGTCGGGCTCATCTTCTTTGGAGGAATCGCCCGGCTGATGGCGCGACCGCAGAATTGGACCATCGACGCGGCTACATGCCTCTTCGCGTGGTCCTGTTTTCTTTGCGCCGATCTCGCCTGGCGCAGGAATAGCCTGATTTCCATTGAGCTCGTCACGGCGCGTTTGACGGAATCTGCGCGCCGCATTTTGATGCTGGCCAATTACGCCATCATCACAGCCTTTCTCATTTACATCATCTACGCGGGCACTTGGCTTTCGTGGATAAGCCGGGCCCGGAGCTTTCAGGGAATTCCTGGCGTCAGTTATTCGTGGGTCACCATGAGCTTGCCAGTCGGCGCCCTGCTTCTCCTGCTAACGACGATCATCAAAGTGCTTGACGATTTTGGCGGCGAGGGCCGCAGCTCAGCAGCTCCAGATGCAAGGGCGTGACATATGCTGCTCGTGGTTTGCGCCTTCGCGATACTGCTCCTGATGGGAATGCCGGTCGCATTCGCGATTGGGATTTCCGGCGCTCTATTCTTCATTCAGCATCCCGAGCTGCCCTTTACCATCCCGATTCAACAGACGGTTTCGCAGACGCAGAACTTCGCGCTGCTTGCCATTCCGCTCTTCATCATGGCGGGCAACTTCATGAACAAGTCCGGCATTACCGAGGAGCTTCTGAACCTTGCCTCGGTAATCGCTGGACGACTCAAGGGAGGGCTGGCGCAAGTTTCGGTCGTGCTGGCGGGTCTGATGGGCGGCGTGTCCGGCTCCGCAATCGCGGATGCCGCTATGCAGAGCCGCATGCTCGGGCCCGAAATGATCGCCCGTGGCCTGTCGCGCGGGTTTGCCGCAGGGGTGCTTTCGTTCGGCAGCGTCCTGACACCGATTATCCCGCCGGGGTTGGGTTTCATTATTTACGGCACTATTGGCCAGGTCTCGATCGGCCGCCTTTTCGCGGCCGGTTTCGTGCCGGCGTTCCTCCTCTGGCTCGCCCTCGCCGGGACGATTTCTTTTGTGGCACGAAAGCGCGGTTATCCCGCTGTCCGCGATACACGCCCCTCGCTCCGTGAGACCGCGTTGGCGCTGCGGGGCGGAATTTGGGCGCTGATGTTCCCGTTCATTCTGCTCTTCGGTCTGCGCTTCGGCATCTTCACGCCATCCGAGATTGGCGCATTTGCAGTCATCTATGCGATGTTCATCGGGGTGGCTGTCTACCGGAAGCTGAAGTCTCGTCCTTTCATGGAGGCTCTCGAAGGAACGCTAGTCGACATCGGCTCAGTGATGTTCCTGATCGCACTTTCGGCGGTCTTCAGCTACGGCATCATTTTGGAGCGCATCCCCGAAG
>QGVC01000377.1 GCA_003242645.1 Pseudomonadota bacterium | reverse complement strand
TTGCTGACGGCCGCGCAACGCAATCGCAACCGCGGCTTCGAGGATCTCGCGCTTTTCGAGCTTGGCCAAGCTTATCGCGGAGACCAGCCCGAAGATCAGATCCAGATTGCGGCGGGTGTACGCGCCGGCGCTGCGCGTCTTCCCGGCGTTGGCCGCCATTGGTCCGAGCCGGCCAAAGAAGCCGACGTGTTCGACGTGAAGGCTGACGTCTTCGCGACGCTTGCCGCCCTTGGCTTTGACCCCAACCGCGCTCAGATCACGCGAGACGCTCCGGCTTGGTACCATCCCGGCCGCTCCGGTGTGCTGCGGCTTGGCCCCAAGACCGTGCTCGCGCACTTCGGCGAGATCCACCCGAAGACGCTTGCTGAGCTTGACGTCGAGGGGCCAATTGTTGGGTTCGAAATTTTCCTCGACGCGATCCCACCCGAGAAGCGCAAGTCCCTCGCTCGGCCCGCGATGGTCGCGCCCGATCTGCTGCCTGTGCGCCGCGACTTCGCCTTCGTCCTCGACGAGTCGGTGCCTGCTGGTGACGTCGTGAGGGCGGCCGCTGGCGCCGACAAGACGCTGATTACGGATGTTTCTGTGTTCGACGTGTTCACCGGCAAGAGCCTGGGCGAGGGCAAGAAATCCGTCGCAATCGAGGTTACGCTGCAGCCGCGCGAACGCACGCTGACTGACGCCGAAATCGACGCCGTCGCCAAGAAGGTGATTGCGGAGGTCAAGCGCGTGACGGGTGGTGAGATCCGCGGGTGAGAAGAAATAGAGACCGCCCGCTCGGGTGCTCGCGGCCGATCGAAATACTACTGGTCAACTAGTGCTCTTCTGCTCTGCAGTGGTCGGTGGTCGTGGGCGAACGCGCCAGCCTAAGCTGGCATATCCTTGAGTCGCGCCTGCAAGAAATTGGCAAGACAAGGAGCGCTGGCTAGCTGGCTTCTGCGCACTGTTGCAGCAGAAATGCAGATCACGCTTACGGGCAACGAACCCGCCGCAATCTGCCTGACGCCGTGCGCACATAGCAGCGATTATTGCGGGTGATTAGCGCGCCAATCGCTCCGCCGGCGACTGCGCCGACAACCCCGCCTGTCACCGCGCCGCTTACCGTACCTCGCGCCAAGCCCCCGACGACGGCTCCTGTTCCGGCCCCGATCAGGGCCCCCTTCCTGATGTTGCGGTCGAGTTCCGAGTGGGAACAGCCCGCGAGCAGCAGCAGACAGAGGAAGGCAGCTGTCACCTTGGTCACTGCGAGCTCTCCGTCAACGAGAAGAAAGGAGGTTCACGAACTATGTCGTAGCTGAGTCGCCGGCACGTATTTGTGGCAAACGAACCAAATGGGCGGCATGTGAGGCTTTCAGGCATCAGGTTCACGTGCTCGGCCACAAAAGAGAAAACCGTGTGCGCAGCCCGAGCTCGCCCGTCGGCGGTGAGACTACAGCGCAGCGCGAATTTGACGCCCGAAGTGGTTAGCACTCTAAGCTCTTGCCGCTTTTCGGCTCTTTTGCGCGGGAAACGACTTGCGACGCGATGCGGCTGACCTGCGGCCCCGGGCGGTTACCAGTTCGTCAGATGCCGTCAGTTGCCCGTAGGTTGCAAAGGCTTCGAGAGCCTCTTGGATCTCCTTATCCGTCAGCAGCACTGGTCCGCCGATTTGGCGGCTAAGCCAGTACTGCTTCGCGAGCGTCTCCAGCTCCACGGCCAACCACATGGCCTTCTCAATCGTCGGGCCAACGGTAATCATACCGTGGTTAGCCAGCAGGCAGCCGTTACGCCCCTCAAGCGCCGCAAGTGCAGCATCCGCCAGCTCTTGCGTGCCGAAGCGGGCGTACTCGGAGCACCGGATGTCTCCCCCACCGAACGCGGCAACCATGTAATGGCACGCTGGAATTCCGACTCGCGCGATGGCTAGAGCGGTCGCGTACGTCGAGTGGGTGTGCACAACTGCATTTACCTCGGGACGCGACCGCAGAATGTCGAGATGTATGCGCCATTCGGATGAAGGCTTCTTTGGACCGCGGAACGAGCCATCGCTGCGATCAAGCGGCATGGCCGCGATCATCTCCGGCGTCATCGTTTCGTAAGGAATGCCCGATGGCGTGATCAGCATCTCGTTGCCGAAGCGAACCGAGATGTTGCCGGACGTCCCCTGATTGAGACCAATGGCGTTCATCCAGCGGCATTGGTCCACGATGGCTTGGCGGAGCTGACGTTCGCGAGCTGTCATGGCGGCTCAAGAAGGTGACGGCGTGTGGAATTGTTGCGCAAGAGCCCGTGATAATCTGTTCGTATCGATGTTCAAAAGGTTAGCGCTGTTGCATTCGCGCTTCGCCTGTGTCGCGAATCGCGACGTAACGGCTAACGTGGCTTCGCAAATCAGCAAGTAACGTGCTTCTATTGTCGCCAGCATTGGACAGCGGCACCGGTCAATTAGGCAAATCAGGACGGATGAGCTCCAAGTCGGGAATTCTCCTTGCCGCAGCTCTCGTTGCGGCGCCACTGGGAACTGCTCGGGCAGGGGGTGCCGAGCCAATCAGCCCAACGACTTATCCGCTCGCGATCGTCAGCGTCTACGACTTGGCGCAAGACGCCTTTGCAACTTCTACCGCGCTCTACTTCGCGCTCAACGGCGACTTGGCGCGGGAAGGCTTCGTCGGCCGGCTATCTGTCAGCACGGATTCTTATAGCTACGATAGTCCGGGCATCCCCTGGGACTTCGATGGCGATGCATGGGCCATCGACGCTATGCTCGGCTATCGCTGGATACGGGGAGACGTCGCTTCGAGCCTTTTCGTCGGCGCCGAGCACCAGGATCATGACCTTTCGCCGAATGACCTGGGAAATCCGGTGAGAGGTAGCGAAACGGGGTTCAAGGTAGCCTTCGATATAACGAAGGCGCCGTCGGCCTACTCGCCCGTCTACGCTGAATTGGCGGCCAGCTACTCTACTGCATTTGACACATACCAAGTCGATGGCCGGCTCGGTTATTCGTTCGATGGGTTCATCATCGGGCCGGAAGCTTGGCTCATGGGCGACGAGTCGAGCGACGCGCAGCGGATTGGCGGCTTCCTGAAGACCAGCCTGCCGCCGTTGTTGTTCAGCGATGTTTCGACTGCGATCACGGTGTCTGCAGGCTACCAGTTCGTCGATGACGACAATGGAAGGTCGACCTTCGGCTCAGACGGCGCCTACGGTAGCGTGAGATTCACCACGCTGGTCGGCGAGAGCTGGTTCGCTCCTTTCAGATAGGTCGATCGGCTGCTATTTCGCCGACAGCCGATCGACTTCGGCAAGCTCCTCGGCCGTCAGCTTCCAGCTCGCGGCCTTCACGTTCTGCTCCACCTGCTCAGGCCTCGTCGCGCCCGCGATAACGCTGGCGACTACCGGTTGCGATGCGAGCCAGCTGAATGCCAGCTCCAGCAGAGTGCGACCGCGGGACTGGGCGAACTCTGTCAACCGCTCGACAATCGTGAAGTTTTCATCTGTGAGGTACTTGTCAGCCCAC
>QGVC01000376.1 GCA_003242645.1 Pseudomonadota bacterium | reverse complement strand
TCATGGTCCAAACTCCTGCACGCGCGAGGGTTACGCCCCCGCTGACTGGCCAAACCAACACAGGCGCCGCTGAGCAGGTTTCTGGGGCAAACCGCCCCACGCGAAAAAATTTCGCAGCAAAACCAACAGCTTGCCAGCTTAGTTGATCCACTGCCTAGCTAATCGCCGCTTGCCAATCGCTTGCTGATGAGCCGAAATTCGCGCTGTGATGCTGCTCGGGCCGCAGCTTTACCGCTTGAACAATGCCGAGGCCGCTTTTTCGTGCGCCCGCTTCGCCTCGATTTCTTTTTCGACACGCCGAATTTCCTCGCGCAGCGCGGCCAGGCGCTCTTCCAGGTCGCTTACCGACAACTCGTGCAGCGGCTCCCCGACCGTAATGATACTGTGAGCTTTCGGTCGAACTTCATCCCAGTCCATGGCCAACTCCCGCTGTGGCGCCGCGATGCTCGCAACTTACGGCTCAGACCTCCTCCCGAGCCTGCCCCAAGAATGGTCACCTGGAGCCTCTAGGGCAAGGGCGCCCTCTTTTCCGGAAAAGTTGCGAAGTTTGCCAGCTCCGGCCTACCAAACCAACGCTGGCAGCGCCGCCACCGGATGGCGATCGCACTCCTTGAAGAGCTGCTCGATGGCAGCGGCATCGAGGTCGCCCGTGACGTGGATCGCGCTGGCGATGAACACCGAATCGATGCCGGCGTTAGCGGCGCCGCGGATGTCGGTCTTCACGCCATCGCCAATGGCCAGGATGCGCTCACGGGCCACCGGGCCACCCCTCAAGTCTTCAAGGCGCTCGAAGGCAAGGTCATAGATCGGCCGGTATGGTTTTCCTGCGTAGATCACGCTGCCGCCGAGGCGCTCGTATTCGGCCGCCAGCGATCCCGCGCAGTAGACAATTCGCGAGCCTCGCTCGACCACGAGATCCGGATTGGCGCAGATCATCGGCACGCCCCTCCGGGCCAACGGCTCGAGAAGGCCCGTATAATCGGCCGGGGTCTCGACCTCGTCGTTGTAGAGCCCGGAGCAGACCAGCAGCTCAGCCTCCTCCGCCGAGGTGAAGCGCAGGTCGAGGCCTTCGAACAGAGGCTTGTCCCGCTCCGGCCCGAGGTGAAACAGGCGCTGATCGCGCCTTTCGCTGACCAGCTGCCGGGTGAGATCACCGGAGGTGAGGATGCTGTCGTAGGCATCCGGCGGAACGCCGAACCTGTCGAGCTGGGCCTGCACAGCCGGAGCGGGCCGGGGTGCGTTTGACAGCAACAGCACAGTGCCGCCCCCTTCCCGGAAACGCCGGCAAGCCTCGACGGCACCGGGAAAGGCGGCCGCGCCGTTGTGCATGACGCCCCAGACGTCGCAGATCCAGGCATCGTACCGGGGAGCGAGTGGGGCGATGGAGGAAAGAAGCTTGGTGGCGGGGGCAGACATGCCGCCCCCAATACCCCGCCGAGACAGGCAGGATCAAGCTGCGGCGCTTTGTGCGGGCCGGAGAGCCTCGGCCCGAATCGGGCGCGGCACACCGAACAAAGGCCCTTGCCCCAGCGGCACGCCGGCAGCCAGCAAGCTGTCCAACTGCTCTTCGCTCTCGAGACCGCAAACAACGAGCGTGAGACCCGCCGCAGAGAGACGCTGGCAGAGATCCGCCGCCGACAGGACGCCACCGACGCTTGCAAGGCCGTCGAGCACCGCCTTCGCGGAGACGCGCACGAACGCGAAGCCGGCGGCTCGCGTCTCTTCGAGGTCGAGGTCCAGAGTGGTCAGATCCTGGATTGCGAACCGGATGCCGCTGTTCGCGAGCTGACGCAGCGTCTCCCACTGCGGCACCGTCACGCTGCGAAGCTCGGCCTCGCTGATCGAGAAAATGAGCCGCTCACGCAACTTCGGGGACTGGCGGCAAGCCTCGCCGAACTCTTCCAGAAAACGCTCACTAGTGAGCGAATCCGTGGAGATGGCCGAGAACAGGCATCCGCCGCTGCCGCGCTCATCCATATGGCGGGCCACGATGGCGGCGCGCGCCATGCGGGTCGCATCCACCAGCGGCAACAGGCCAGCGCGCCGGGCTAGCGGAACGTACTCCTCTGCTCCAACTCTCTTGTCCTCGCTGATCCGCAGCCGCAAAGAGACATCGAAGTGCCGGGCCTTACGATCGGCGAGACCGACGACAGGCTCCAAGTAAACATCCAGCTTATGGCTGGCGATCGCGTCTGCCATCGCCGCCACGTCGTCGTGCTCCCGGCCAAGCGGCGGTGGCTGAGGCCCTGTTGCGTTAGGATCGGCCTTGTATGGCGGCAGAACGCCTTTCTCGATCGCCGAGCTTCGATCCTTCGGCCGGCGCATTTCTTCGGCAGCGGCTCTGAGCGCCTCGACGGATGCCGAGATTGCCTCGTCATCAGCCACCGCCGGGACGTCGTCCTCGGCTTCGTCCGGTGCCGGAGCAGGCGCCTCGGCTTTCGGGCTTGATTGGGCCAAACCATCAGCAGAACGGCCCTTCCGAGGCGAGGCGATCTCCTCGGTGTAGATACGGATCATGTCGCTGATGGTTTCCACGTCCGCCGCGACGGGATCGCCCAAATCCTCGTCCCGCTCAGAAGGCTCGGAGCTCGCAGGAAGCGGCTTCTTGACCGGCTTGGCAGAAGCCTCGGGCTCACGCGGGGTTTTCGCGCCGGCCGAGGAGTCCGGGCCGGGGCACGGAGACTCTGGTTGCGGAGGAGTTGTACGCGCGGTCGCGGGTCGCGATGGCCCGTCAGTAGCGACGTCCGTTGGCCGCACCGACCAGAAGCTGGACAACGACTCGGTCGACTGTTCGGAGGGACCAGGTGGAACTGGCGGCTTCTTCTCGTTGATGCGAGCGGCCGGTGGTGCGGGAGGCGGAACACCCTGCGCCGGAGCCTGCTGCCGGGGAGCTGAGAACGCAGGCGGCGTCACATTGGCCGGCCCGAACTGGGGAGCCGGGCGTATCGAGGCGAGGATTTCGTCCGGCCGAGGATGCGTTGCCGGCCGCCTCTCAGCGCCGCGAGCAAGTCGCCTGATCTCGGCTTCGAGCCGTTCGATCTCGTACGTCAATCGCCGGATTGTCTGAGAACGGCGGAAAAGCAGGTGAATGCAAAGGAGAGCCGCATAGAGAGCGAGCGCGGCTACCAATGCATCGCGAATGCTCAAAGCGGCCTGCTTATGAAGGCCGAGCCCGACAGCAGCTACGACAAGCGTGATCGCCGTCAAAACGAACACCTCGCCCGCAGATCGCCGGCGCATGCGGCTGCGGTCCGAGCTAACCTCTGCCTTCATTGCCCCGCCCCCGAAGTGATTCTCTTTGCGACTCAATCGCGGCGAAGCATTCCGCCGCTCAATATGGCAAGGCAATCAAGCCGCTCGAACTGCTCACAGCTTTTCCATCGGTTGTCGCGTTGTGGCGGGTGGCAGCGGCCCAAATGCCTTGTGGTGCGGGGCACTCCCCCCCCGCCGGACCAAACTTCGGGTTTTTTTCCCTGTCTCGTTGTTCGCCTCAACCTCCACCCTCTTCAC
>QGVC01000375.1 GCA_003242645.1 Pseudomonadota bacterium | reverse complement strand
TGAGATTTTTGTGTGTCCTGCCCCGTCATCTTGGTTGCGCGTTGCATTTGCCTTAGATTCGTATGATGGCAATGGGCGGCACACGCTGCGGTCGGTGGGGAGGGTGGTGTCCTCCCGGGTGACACCGCCATTGTCGACACCGAGATAGTGCACTTCCATCCTGGTGACACTGTAGTCCTTCTGCTTCCCTCCGATTCGAACATCCACTTGCGCAAGGTCATAATGCAGGCTGGTGGAAAGATGGTCTATGCTGCGCTCAATCGCGATTATGGCGAGTTTCTTGAGGCTGAAGTGGTAGGCCGCGTGGTTTGCGTATTAACTGCGCTTTAACGCCTGCTCAGATGGACCTACACTTCGAGTCGATACCCGAATGTCTATCTTCAAAACGGAAATGCCAGCGACCGCACGAGCCCACCTCTTCCTCAGATGTTTGCGCGCGAACAAAGTGAACATTTTTCGGGAAAAATGAGACGCTATGTATTGGGTTTCGAGAGGTTCTTGCCGAAGAGGCATAATTGACAATCAAGTCTGCTGATTTCTTCCACCAATTCTCTGTCCGTTCGTAACAAAAATGATCCGCTTGATTGGTTGGTTTGTGAGGTTAGTCGTGAAGTTGAGAGACCTAGCTTAGCCTAGTCGACGCCACCTCGGTCCAGGATAATCACCTTAAGTGTCGGATAGCGCCAAAATATGTTGCTGCAGAAATCCTCAAGGAAGAGGTGGGAGGCTTAGGTGGTTTAAGAAGAGCTACTGCATCTGACCGGGGCGAGCCGCGTCATAAACGCGCTCGCCCATCTAGAAGCTTGGAGATATGGAGGATCGTGGAGGTTATGGAGGATCCTGAAGCTAATGAGAACTGCCTAAATATACAAGTTTATGACTTGCCTTTGAATCTACTCGCACTAGTCCCGGAGTGCTGATCACATCAACAGTAATCCTTTGCATCTCGCAACTTGCCCTCCTCGTGGTGCACGCGAATCCTCCACATCTTCCACTCCACGTTATCTCCAAGTCCCGGCGGATCGCGCAGACGCGCGCCCGCCGATGGACAGCCGTACAGCAGGATCGTTTCTCCTTGGGTTGTACCGCGCCAACGAAATCGCTTTAGTCGGTAGCTAAGTTGAACTGCTAGCATCGTGGGCGAGGCGCAGACAGCGCCCGCCTTTGAATAACGTGGAGGAATGGAGCTTCCAGATGGCGGATACAGTGCTGGCAATCGTGCGACGCTCGCCAAGCCTCATATAGAATGTTCAACGGTGGAGTGCTTCAAAGCTTCGTCGCTGCATAGGGGGCCTCAACTGCCCTCTGGTTGCCTCCGCGGCATATGACGGCAATTCTCCACATCCTCCATCCCTCCATCCTCCACGAAAGTTGGCCGCCATCGCGGCCCCTTGGTTATTGTGCCTGGCGTGGGGCGATCCAAAACGTCCGGCTCACCATCGGCGAACACCCTCTTTAGGAAGGCTCTGATTTAGGCGCTTTCCGATTTAGGCGCTTATTGCGAAACGACATAAGCGAGGACGGGCCAACAAGAGAGCTGATCCGGGGTGGTTTAGCAGCCCCACCTACAGGCCTCGCAATCTTCTGGCCAACTGGAACTCACCCAACAACTCCAGCCTTTGTTTGGTTTTGCAAATCCCGATATCGCGCAGTTATTCCTGCTGGCGCCTCCGCAATTCGAGATGCAACACGGGAAGTGATGATACAATCAGAGCATGAACGGTCCGATTCGGGTGGAGCTACGGCAAGTCTGACTCGGGCCTATAGTAATCAACCAAGTAAGAGGTTTCTATGAACCAAACTGACATCGTAAGGACGAACAATCATCTGGCCGGGTGGCTTGAAGAAACGTCGAAGTTTATCAAGCAGCATGTAGTCCTAACGGAGGAGCAGTCCGTAGCCGTGACTGGCTGGATAGCGCACTGCTATTTCCATCAGATTGCGAGATATTCGCCTTTGTTGCTACAGTCGGTGGCGTCGCTGAATATTGCGCCGGGCTCCCGAAGGGCGTGGTGCCCGGCAGCTAAGTCGACTTCACGCTTTCGGGCGTGCGAGGATCGCGAACAGCCGGCGGCGGTGACGGCCCCAGCCGGTTGTCGTATCTGCGCCTCCACCGGCCGAAATGCCGATGCCGACTTCGCGCTCGATGGTGAAGTCACGGTTCACCAGCTCAAGGAGAGTGCGTGCGGGGATCGGCACGAATGGTCCCTGAAGCGGCACCTGCCCCTTGCTTTCCTGCTGTTTCCACGTGATGCCGTAGCGGGACGTGAGATTTCGCGCGCTTACAATAAGCACACCGTTAGGTTTGAGTATGCGCCGCGCCTCCGCGAGTACAGCCGCCGGTCGCGCATGTGTTCCAGAGACTGCAGGAACACGACAACATCGGCATGGTGGTCGGGCAGAGGAACGTGTGGCCCCGGCATCGTCGAGAATTCCAGCGACAGATGACCGAGCTCCTCCTGGTTCAGGCGCTCCCGTATGAACGTCAGATTGTGCTCTGATAGCTCAACAATCTGAAGCAGCGCGTTCTGCGGGAGGCGCCTGCGAAGGGCAACGGTGCTGGTCTCACCCCAAGGAAGAAACTCGACGACCGTGGCGTCGCCGCTCAGCTCGGGGAGCACGTCGAGCTCGCGTTTCGTCGCCTCGCCTTGCCTTCGCGAATAATAGACGCCGAAATGGGGGATTTCGCCCAGACGGAGAAGCCGCGGAAATCGGCGAGCTGTGCCCAGCTCCAAGCCTCCGGATCCCACTCTGCGAATGGATTCCAAGCTTTTGAAATCTCGTGGTAGGGGTAGTCTGGCGCGGGTTCGACCGGGTAGATCGTTTCGGCAGGACGATCAAAGCGGCCAAACGACATAATGCTCTGGGGGTCTCGCCGTGCGGCCTCTATTCTTGGGGCAGTCGCCTTCGCCCGCCCAATGGCGAGAGCGCCGATGATCTCGAAATTGATGGGGATGCCGAACATCTCACGCAGCTTGGCGTGGTCGCCGATTCCCGCGTTCCAGATAGATGACAATCCGCGCAAGTGCGCGCTGATCATCATGTGATAACAAGCCGCCGCGACGCCCTGGATGACCGAGTAGTTGTCAAGCGCCCATCCTTTCTGAAAGCAGAGGTAGATCAGCGCCGAGCATTCTGCGAAGTGGGTTTCCGCCGGCGATCTCGCACGCGCGGACGAGATCGGCCCGGTCGGTTACGATTACGAAGTGCCATTGCTGCTGATTGCAGGAAGATGGGGCTTGAGTCCCGTCGATAACAATCTCTCTGAGCGTTTCCGGATCGATTTCCGACCCGTCGAAGGCGCGGCAAGAGCGTCTCGAGGCGATCAGCTCCAGCAGCTCATGGGCATCGATTTGTCATCTCGAACGGTTGAATTCTTGCAACGACAGGCTCCTCGTTTCTTGACAGTTTTGCCCTGTTCTGTAGCGCAGGTCGTTAACATGCAAGTGCAAACTGTTCACAGTTCTTCCTCGCCCTAAAGGGGGGAGCTCGGCTGCAGGCGCAGTTGGAC
>QGVC01000046.1 GCA_003242645.1 Pseudomonadota bacterium | reverse complement strand
AAGAATTCTGCAGCAGCAGCTTGAGGCAGTCGGCGTTGGATGCATTCATCTCAAGAATGCTACAGCTACAACTGCGGGCATTCCGTGGACGTAGGGGGAGGTACGACTCGTCTGTGCGAATGCTCGCACCTACGGACCGAACCCATTGATCTATAACGATAAACGGGGAATGGCACGCAGGGCAGGACTCTAGCCCTTGCTCGTGGACCAACGGCGGTGGTGAGCTTCACGAACTCCCACCACGGCCTGAAGCGCACAGCGCTGAGTAGTGTCTTGCAGAAATGCTTGCTTAATCAAGGTCTTGTAGGCGGCCCGGACGTCACTTGAGGAGGGATGGTGCCGCAAGAGGGATTCGAACCCCCGACCCCATCATTACGAATGATGTGCTCTACCGGCTGAGCTATTGCGGCCAACCACGATGAGAGGCAGGCATATACTCACTTAGCCTGAGTTGGCAAGGGCGTAGGGCACTCATTCTGGACGCTCCGCCCCTGCTGTTCTTCAGATGGATCCCTTGAGCGGTAAGCGCAACCCCAGGCTGGATCCCGAAACATCTTCGTCGCCGTCGGGGTCCGGGCCGGGGTCGTCCGGTGGCCTGGGTGGCACGAAGATCCGCGGCTCGATCGGGCGGGTCTGCGTGCGGAAGGGTTGCGGTGCCGGCTTCTGAGTTGTCGGCTGACTCGCTGCCTCCTCGCGGGCAGCAGTGGCCGGGACTGTTGCTGGTGATAGTTCCTCGGCAGCTGTTGTCGCATCGGGGACCGTGGTGCGATCTGGTCCTGCTACTGGGGTCGTTTCTTGAGCAGGCTGACCGGCAGGCTTGGAAGCGGGACCTGCGGTCGCTTTAGCCTCTACCGGCCCATCAGTGGCCTTCGCTGGCTCTTGCGATTTTGATCCGGGAGATCCGGCTGCTTCGTTGCCTTGATCTTTGGTAGCGGCGGCGGCCGGCTGTGTCGTCTCAGAAGTGGCAGAGGCGGGCCCTGTGTGTGCCCTCGAGGCATGCGCGTCGTTAGACGGGGCCTCATCGACGACTTCGGCGTCGGTCGCGGGTATAGCCTTGTCTGTTAGGGAAGCGCCTGCCTGCGCTTCTATGACCGGCGGCTCCTCGATCGCCTCAGGCTCGGGGCCGTCAAGTTTCGAGAATTCACTAAGCTTCTGGCCAAGAACCGACACTCCAGATGCGCTCGTGGCCTCAACAGGCACGCGCCACTGGAAGGCGTCCAACGCACCCGTCACAGGCGACGTGGGCGCCCACTTCTCCGAAACAACGCCGTCGGCCGTCCACGCCGGATCGCGAGGCGCGCTGACGGCCCGCGCCAGCCATTCCCGCACGCGGCCCCTGTCGCCATGCTGCTCGGCCTCGATGCGGGCCATCAACATGCAGGCGCGCTGAGTCGGCGCGTTGTTGAGAAGGGGTTGGAGAGCGTGGCGGGCGGTCGCCCAGTCGCGAGCTTCGATAGCTGCCGTTGCCACAGCCAGGGCGCTCTCGATGGAGTGCGGCCGCAGAGCGGCCAGCTGCTTCACCCGCTCAAGTCGGTCGCGAGGGCTGTCGCCAATGCGGACGTAGGCGTAGGCAGTCGCAATATCGGGGTGTGGCGAGCGCTTCCAGGTCCGCTGCAGCACCTTTGCGGCGCGCCGGATGTGTCCTTTCGCGGCCAGCACGCGACCGGCAATGGCGGCAGCGGGCACGAGGTCAGGTGCGAGGCTATGGGCTTCGAGCGCGAGGTTCATCGCGGTCTCGGGAGAGGTGTCCTCCAGCTCCTGGGCCTGGGCTGTCAGAAGCACAGCACGCCGACGGTCGGCCAGAGCCCGATCGATATGATGGTGGCGTTTCGCGATCGCCAGCGTCTCCAGGGCGCCAGCCCAGTCATGCCGACGGCACTGAATCTCGAACAGAGCCTCCACGGGCCAGCTGAGCTTTGGGTTGAGCCTCATGGCGCGCTCGGCGAACTGGCGCGCCGCTTCCTCTTCCCCCTCCCGCTCGGCCTCCAGGAACAAGCCCCGCAGCCCAAGCTGCTCGGTATCAGGGGAAGCCAGCATGGCCTCGAAAATGCGCCGTGCCGTTACGCGATCTCCAGAAAGTTGGGCGGCCTGGGCTCGCAAGAGGTGCGTCAAGGGCTCATTCGGCAGGGATTTTCGGGCCTGGATGGCATAGCGCGTGGCAAGCGCTTTATCGCCCGCCCCGATTGCAATCATGCCGCTGGACAGGGCCTCCAGCCCGCGCTTCTCCCGGCGCCGGTTGAGGAACTGTCCGATCGCAGCCGGGCTGTTCCAGATCTGCCGAAGCACGGACCACAGCACGATTGTCAGGCCCAGCAGCACGGCCAGGATGACGATCGCGCGGAAAACGCTGGTCTCGATCTCATAGCCTTGCCACTGCACGATGAGACTGCCCGGCCGGTCGGCAAGCCACGAAAGACCGAAGGCAATAACCAGAACGGCCAGCAGGAACAGAACCAGACGCAGCATCTACTGAGTCCTTTTCTCGACAGCCTGGCCGCTGAGGGAGGCCTTGAGCTGATCCTCGACACTGGCGATTGCACGATCCACGGCTGCGCGTGCCTCAACCTTGGCGAGCCAGCCCTCTGCAGGTTCCAAAGCCTTCGGGGGTAGCTGCTTGGCCTGCTCCAAAACGGCCGCGAATTTGCTTTCGGCGAGTGCTTGCTCCATGCGGGCAACGATCGCCTCAACGCTCATATCATCGGGGCTGTGCTCGATGCGGCGCACACGGACAATGGATTTCGCGCCCATGAGCAGCCGATCCAGTGCCGAGGCGTCGGCCGGCATGTTGGCCGCGTCAATGATCGCGTGAGCGACGGAGCGGAATTCCTGCCTCAGAGCGGCGATCGTCGGCACCCCGGTGTCCTTGTAGCGCTCTAGAGCCGCGAGATCGATCTTGCCGCCAGCGACCCGGCTGAGCTCCGAAAGCTCGGTCGCGTAGCTGCCGCCGCGGTCGAGGGCACGCTTGAGGTTCCCAAGCTCGAGGGCGAGCACAATCCGCTCGGCATTAGCACGGCGGTCCTCCTCGTTACGAACGACAGCCTCTACGCTTTGTTCGAGCGTTGCGATCCGGCTTTCCACAGGAGTCAGGGCTGCCGCCACGTCTTGGTTGCGGGCAACGGTCTTGAGCTGCGACGCAAGCTCGCTTTGCAGTCCCTCGACTGCGCTACGAAGGCTCCCTGCCTCCTCCTGGACGGCACGCAGGAGCTGCTCAAGCCGGTCATCTGTAGACCGGAGAGCTTCCGCCCGCTGTGAGAGCCGGGCCAGATCACCCTTTGTTGCCGCCAGCTCGCGATCCATGCGCAATGTGGCAGCGCGTGCCGCCTCGCTGGCTTCGGCGATTTCGTTGAGCCGCGTGGCGATTTCTTCGCTCACGCTCTTTCGGAGCTCGGCCAACTGGTTGGGAATGGTGCTTTCGAGGTCGGCCAGCTTGCCGCTGATGGCCGCGAGCTGAGGAATACGGCCAGGTTCATCGCTCCCGGCTGCCGCCGTCAGGTTCGCGAGGACTTGTTCGAGCTTGGCAATGCGCTCCACGACATCGGCGGGAGCTGATCTGCTGACGCGCTCTCCTAAGCTGGCGGTATCAGCGGCGAGCTTTGACTGGCTTTCCGATAGCTCACCGATCGTGCGGCTGATTTCATCGAGGCGCGTAAGACGATTGTTCACATCCTCGAGCCTTTGCTGAAGCTCCGCAGGCGACGGGCCGGACGTCTCTGCGCGTGCCCGAAGCTGCTGCTCTGCTGCGGCGAGACGCTGCTGCAAATCGCTGATGATTTGCGGCGGCGTCCGGTTTCCTAGGCCGAATTGCGGACCAACGAAATCGGCAAGAAGCAGAGCCAAAAAGCCGCCCGCGACGCCAGCCGTCAGGTGAGTCACGAGACTGCTGCCGCTGAGGCGCTTTGCGGCGGTGGCCGGCTTGGTCTCGAGCTGAGCGTCCGATTTAAGAGTCGGGCCTCCCTTTGGAGCCGAGTCTGCTTTGGGAGCTGAGGCGGTCCCGCTCTGCGGTGGGCGGTTCGACGTGGCTTGATCGCTCGTTGGCTTGGTGGCCGCGCTCGCTGCACCCGCCGAGCTCCCCGTTTCCGCAGTTCTTGCCGCGCTCGACGATGATGCTCCTGACGGCGCGCTCGGCTTCGATGCCGAGGCTAGAGCAGGAGGAGGCGCGCCTGTACCACGTTCCGGCGCCTTACTCCCGCTCGAGGACGTGGCTGTCGGTGATGCCTCGGTACGACCTGAAGAGGTGGAAGCGGAAGGCTTGGCTTCGCTGCTCGACACCTCGGTTGCCTTCAAATCAAGGAGCGCACTGGGCTTCTTCGGACCTCCACCCTCCGGCGCAGGTTTTCCGGGCGACTTCGAGCTGTCGTTTCGACTGGTCATTGCAGCGGCAAGCCTCTTCTGCCAGCGGATGGCCCGCGATGCTCATGGCGCGGATCACGTTAAAGATTCGTGGCTAACCGCTGGCTGTTCTTCCAAGTTGAATGTCTAAGGTAATTGTGGCGCGGTGCGCGCTGTCAGAGCAAGCACTTCCTGCAGGTTGGGTTCAGCGGCGATCTCTACCTTTGCGGGGTCGATCTCCTTGAGCTCCGCAGCGGTGGCTTCCGAAATGCAAAAGTAGGTCATCTCCCGAGCAGAAGCGGTCAAATCATGCAATTTGATGAGGCGGGTGTAGATGGCCGCTGTGCGTGGCGAAAGTAGCAGCACGCCTTCGATGTAGCCATTCGCGATTCGGGTGGCTGTGGAGCCGCTGAATCTGTTGGCTGGCTCCGTCTCATAAACAATAGGTCGAAGGACATGGTAGCCGAGGCGCGACAGCTCGGCGGCAAAGTCGTAGGCCAACACGTCGCCTGAAAGGTGCAGCAACGGCCCGCCGTTCACGTCCGTGCGCTCGACGATAAAGCTGACAAGCTGTCGTCCCGTGCCCGGCCCCTTGATGACGTGCTGAAACCCGAGCGCTTTAGCGGTGGCTGCCGTACCGGGCCCGACCGCGAAAAGGGGAAGCGATTGCGCCTGTCCAAGCGAGGAACTCGCAGCGAGCGCCCGCAACCCGTTGCGGCTCGTAGCGATTAGGGCCTGGACGCCATCGAGCTCGATAGGGTCGGCGTTGTCGAACTTGATCGTGATCAGCGGCTCGATGAGCACCTCGTGCCCCTGCGCAATTAGGTGCGCGCGGAGCGCCGTCGCATCCGGCTCAGGACGTGTAACGAGAAGGCGCATCAGCTTGATTCCTGAAAGAAGTCGGAGCCGGCGATTGCCCGAAGCTCGCGCCCGGCTTCATCTCCGATGGCGCGTGCGTCAGAAGGCGAGCCGTGCCGCTCGAGTTCGTGAAATCGGCTGCCATCTGGCGTGAGTATCAGCCCGCGAAATCGAATGAGTCCGTCCCGCAATTCGGCAAGCCCTGCAATCGGAGTGCGGCAACTCCCTTCAAGCCGGGCAAGGAATGCGCGCTCAGTTTCTACGCAGATGGACGTCGGCTCATCGTTTAGGGCGGAGACGAGCTGCGCGATCCTATCATCGTCACGGCGGATTTCGATGCCGATCGCACCTTGCGCAACGGCCGGCAGCATTTCCTCCGTCGACATCACCTGAGTAATTCGATCTGACTGACCAAGCCGATTTAAGCCGGCACAGGCGAGGAAGGTGGCGTCGGCGACGCCCTGCTCCAGCTTGCGCAATCTGGTGTCCACGTTCCCTCGAAACTCGATCACCTTCAGATCGGGCCGCATCCTGCGCACCTGAGCTTGACGCCGCAGGGAGGAGCTTCCGACGATGGCACCCGGCGGCAGCTCCGCGATCGAGCCGAAACGCACGCTGATGAATGCATCCCGCACGTCCTCGCGCGGCAGCATGGCGGCAATGACAAGGCCATCCGGAAGCACGGTCGGCATGTCCTTCATGGAGTGGACAGCCAACTCGATTTCGCCGGCGAGCAGGGCCTCTTCGATCTCTTTTGTGAAAAGCCCTTTACCACCTGCCTGGGCAAGTGGCCTGTCCTGGATGCGATCGCCGGTTGTCTTGATCGTTCGGATCTCGACGGCGGACTCATCAAGCCCGTGCGCTGCGATCAGGCGCCGCTTCACCTCGTTGGCCTGAGCGAGCGCCAGCGGCGATCCGCGGCTTCCGATTCTGATCCTGCCAGCTTGCACGCGCTAATCTCCGGATGCTAGGCCGAGCCCGTCGGTCGCGAGCTGTCAGGCCCATACATGCGCCCGGCAGCCGCAAGACGCAAACCGGGCATATGGATCACGACGCCGCATGAGCGTGAAAACCGCCACCGAGCACAAAGGAGTTCTGGTGCTCGGCATTGAGACGAGCTGCGATGAAACCGCGGCGGCCGTGGTTGCCCGCGAAGGGCCGGCGCGTGGGCGGCTGTTGTCGAACGTCGTCCGTTCGCAATGGGAGCAGCACCGGCAGTTCGAGGGTGTCGTGCCCGAGATCGCCGCGCGCGCCCACGTCGAGTGTCTCGATGAGATCATAGCAGAAGCTCTGAGGGATGCAGGTGTGGCGCTTGCCCATCTGGACGGCATCGCGGCGACCGCTGGGCCTGGGCTCATCGGCGGCCTGCTCGTCGGGCTGACAACTGCCAAGGCGCTGGCGTTGGCCAGCGGCAAGCGTCTGATTGCGGTCAATCATCTCGAGGCTCACGCGCTCACGGTGGGCCTGACCGACGGGCTTTCTCCGCCCTATCTCCTGCTGCTCGTTTCGGGTGGTCATACACAACTTCTGCTTGTCCACGACGTAGGCCACTACGACCGTCTGGGTACCACAATCGACGACGCCCTGGGCGAGGCGTTCGACAAGACGGCCAAGCTGCTCGGGCTGGGGTTTCCCGGTGGGCCTGCCGTGGAACGAATGGCGCGCGAGGGTAACCCACATCGCTTCGCCTTTCCGCGTCCGATGATCGGGCGTGACGAGCCCCACTTTTCCTTCGCTGGACTCAAGACCGCGGTGCGTCGACAGGCCTTACAACTGGTGCCGTTGACGGAGGAAGACATCCGCGACCTCTGTGCCAGCTTCGAGGCCGCCGTAACGGACGTCGTGGTCGACCGCTGCGCCACGGCAATGCGAATTGCGGAGGCCAAACTCGGGCACAATCGGCACTTGGTGGTCGCCGGTGGTGTCGCAGCTAACCAGCGCCTTCGACAAGCGCTTTCAGATCTCGCCAAATCCAGCGGGTTCATCCTCCATGCACCTCCGCTCGAGCTGTGCGGAGACAATGCGGCTATGGTCGCTTGGGCCGGTGCAGAGCGACTCGTTCGTGGTCATACGGATAGCTTGGACTTCGCGGCGCGCGCCCGCTGGCCGCTCGATCGCGTTGCCGAGCCGGTGCTCGGCAGAGGCCGTCTCGGGGCAAAGGCATGACCAAAGGAGTGCTGCAGGTTGGGGTTATCGGCGCCGGAGCATGGGGCACGGCGCTGGCATTGGTGGCTGCTCGCGCTGGCCATCGGGTCACCCTTTGGGCGCGGGGGGCAGAAACCAGCCGCGAGATAAATGTTACCCGCGAGAACAAAGCTCGTTTGCCCGGGATCACACTTCCCGAAGAGATTTCTGCTACCTCGACACCCGAAGATCTGGCGGCATGCGAGCTGGTTATGATCGCCACGCCGGCACAGGCCATGCGGGAAGTGATGGGAGGTTTCCGCCCGCATCTGCAGCCAGGAACGAGCGCCGTAATCACCGCCAAGGGCATAGAACAAGGGACCTCTCAGTTCCTGGCTGATGTGCTCCGTGAGACTTGCCCCGCTCTCGAGCCGATGATCCTTTCCGGCCCGAGCTTCGCCGGCGATGTTGCTCGCCAATTGCCGACGGCCGTCACCCTTGCCGCACGCTCCCTCGAGTTAGCTCGACCAGTGGCGGAGGCCCTGAGCTCCCCGACGTTCCGGCCGTACATTTCCGACGATCTCGTGGGCGTTCAGATTGGAGGGGCTGTAAAGAATGTGCTTGCCATCGCCTGCGGTATCGTCACCGGTCACGGCCTCGGGGAGAGCGCACGGGCTGCTTTGATTGCGCGCGCGTTCGCCGAGTTGTCACGCTTCGGCACGGCATTAGGCGCTCGCCGCGAGACGTTAACCGGCTTGTCCGGGCTCGGTGATCTTGTGCTCACCTGCTCGAGCGCGCAATCGCGCAATTTCCGCCTCGGACTGGCGCTCGGCCAGGGCCAAAGCGTCGAAGCTGCAACGGCATCCGCCGGGGGCGTAACGGAGGGTGCCTATACAGCTGAAGCCGTTGTCAGCATTGCGGACTCTCGCGGAATTGACGTTCCCGTCTCGGCAGCGGTTCATGCGATCCTTCAGGGGCGCTTGTCGATTCCGCAAGCCGTTTCCGCTCTCATGCAACGCCCGCTCAAGGCTGAGGACTAAGGCCAATTCCGAGCATCGGGCCGTCCTTGATTTTGCGGGAAATTGAACGAGACTCTGCTAGGTGGCCTGAATTAGTCATCCTGTGCCTCACATAGCGGGTTCTCCTGATGCCGAAGTCCGCAGCCAAGACGGCAAACGAGTCACGAACTCGGTATTGGCTCTTCAAGTCTGAGCCAGACACTTTCTCCTGGGAGATGCTCAAAGCCCGCGGTGAGCAGGGCGAGCCATGGGACGGTGTGCGCAACTACCGCGCCCGCAACAATATGCGCTCAATGCAAGTGGGCGACCTTGGTTTCTTCTACCACTCGAACCAGGGTAAGGAGATCGTCGGTATTGTGGAGGTGATTGCGCCCGCTCACCCCGACCCCACCGACACGACAGGAACATGGGAGTGTGTCGATGTGAAAGCGGTCGCCGACATGCCACGACCGGTGAAATTGAGTGACGTGAAAGCTACGCCTGAGCTGTCCAAGATGGCGCTTGTGACCACGGCGCGCCTCTCGGTGCAGCCGGTGACGGACGAGGAGTGGGAGATTGTCTGCCGAATGGGTGGGCTCGACCCCAAGAAGTTCACGCGTAAACCAGGACGGAAAGTGGCCTGAGTGCCAGGCGGAAATGAAGGAGATCGACGCGGTTAGCTTCATCCGTGCGAATACAGAGGTTCAGTCGCCCCCGCTGACACCCGAAATCTCATTGCACCTCGCCAGCGAGTCCCTGCCCATCTGGCGCCGGACGGAGGAGGAGCTTGGCGAAATGAACGTCCCGCCCCCCTACTGGGCATTTGCTTGGGCGGGCGGTCAGGCGTTGGCCCGGTACGTGCTAGACAATTCTGAGCTGGTGGCGGGTAAGACGGTGATCGACCTCGGCTCCGGTAGCGGTCTCGTGGCCATTGCAGCAGCACGGGCCGGGGCCAGAAGAGTGCTGGCTTTCGACATCGACAGGCTGGCGATAGCTGCGATTGGCCTCAACGCAGCAGTGAATGGCGTCGAGGTCATCGCCGCCGAGCGGGACATCTTCGAAGGCACCTTGCCCCAAGTTGACGTCCTGCTCGTTGGTGATCTGTTTTACGAGCGCGAGCTGGCAGATCGCATGTTGGAGCTGCTTGAGGTCGCCTCGCAGCAGGGGACCGATGTTCTGGTTGGCGATCCGCGACGCAGCTACTTTCCTGTCAAACGATTTGCGCAGGTGGCGCTTTACGAGGTGCCGGTGACGCGCGAGCTCGAGGACATGGAGGTCAAGCGCACCGCAGTGTGGCGCTTCAGTGTTCCGCCGGCCAATTTGAGCTTCCTGAGTGCAGGATCCGTGGAGGCAGCATGACCCTCGCTGGCGTTAACCACTTGGGCGTGCTGCTGGCTGCCATCGCGAGCTTTCTGTTCGGCGGTGTGTGGTATTCGGCATTCTCGCAGAGGTCGCTGGCGGATGGGGACGAGCCAAGGCTGCGGTACACGCGTGTGCGGCTCAACGTCAACGCGGTGCCCTTCATCGTCGCCTTTATCGCTTTGCTTTTGATGGCCTACGTCTTAGCAGCAGTCATCGGCCATCTTGGCCTAGGTCAAGTGACGGTGCGCGATGGCATCATCTCGGCACTGTTCGTATGGGCCGGGTTCGTGATGACGGCGCTGGTGATCAATCATATGGTGCATCGCCTTAGCCGGACGGCCACACTGGTCGATGGCGCCCATTGGCTCGGCGTCCTACTGATCCAGGGAGCCGTTATCGGCTGGATTGGCGTTTAGGCTGGGGATGGAAGTACCGGGACGCGAGGAACGCACCGAATTCGACGAACGGGGCGATTGCCGGCCTCCGACACGGCCGACATAATGCGCCTAAATTTTATGCAAGAACGTGGGAGGTTAGTCGATGTCGGAGAAGGTCTATCCCGTACCTGCGGAATGGGCGAGCCGCGCTTGGATTGACTGGGTCAAGTACCAGGAGATGTACCAGCGCTCGATAACCGACCCGGATGGTTTCTGGGGCGAAATGGGCAAGTGCATCGACTGGATCAAGCCCTACACCAAGGTCAAGAACACCACCTTCGGCCCCGGCAATGTTTCGATCAAGTGGTTCGAAGACGGTACTCTGAATGTTTGCTACAACTGTGTCGACCGGCACCTCGAGAAGCGCGGCGATCAAGTGGCGATCATCTGGGAGGGCGATGATCCCACCGTTGACGAGAAGATCACCTATCGCCAGCTGCATGAGCGGGTTTGCAAGTTCGCCAACGTCCTAAAGGCAAATGGCGTCAGGAAGGGTGACAGGGTCACGATCTATCTGCCGATGATTCCGGAGGCGGCCTACGCCATGTTGGCCTGCGCTCGCATCGGCGCCATCCACTCGGTCGTGTTCGGTGGCTTCTCACCCGACAGCCTTGCGGGTCGCATCATAGATGCCGATTCGAAATTCATTATCACGGCTGACGAAGGGCTTCGGGGCGGTCGCGTTGTGCCCCTGAAAAAGAACACCGACGAGGCTCTTAAGAAGACGGGTGGCGGCGAGAAGGTGCTCGTCGTACGCAGAACCGGTGCAGATGTTCCCTGGAATCCGGAACGGGATATCTGGCTGCACGAAGAGCTGGTGAAGGTCAGCTCCGACTGTCCACCTGAGGAGATGAGCGCCGAGGATCCACTGTTCATCCTCTATACTTCTGGCTCCACTGGTAAGCCGAAGGGCGTTCTGCATACGTCTGGCGGATACCTCGTCCATGTAGCGATCACCCATCGGTATGTCTTCGACTATCACGACGGTGACATTTACTGGTGCACCGCGGACGTCGGATGGGTCACGGGCCATAGCTACATCGTATATGGGCCGCTCGCGAACGGTGCTACAACGTTGATGTTCGAGGGAGTGCCGAACTATCCGACGCCGTCGCGTTTCTGGCATGTCGTCGACAAGTGGGACGTGAACATATTCTACACGGCTCCGACGGCGATCCGGGCACTGATGGGCGCGGGCGACGACTATGTGAAGCGGACCGATCGCTCATCGTTGCGGTTGCTCGGGTCCGTGGGCGAGCCGATCAACCCGGAAGCGTGGGAGTGGTACTACCGCGTAGTTGGCGAGGGCCGCTGCCCGATCGTCGACACGTGGTGGCAGACAGAGAACGGCGGTATTCTCATTACGCCATTGCCGGGCGCAATTAAGCTGAAACCGGGTTCGGCGACGCTACCTTTCTTTGGCGTGAAGCCCGGCATCGTCAACGATAAGGGTGAGCTCATTGAAGGACCCGGAAGCGGCAATCTCGTGATCCTCGACAGCTGGCCGGGGCAAATGCGCACCGTATTCCGCGATCACGAGCGGTTCGTACAAACTTACTTCTCAACGTACCCGGGTATGTACTTCACGGGTGACGGCTGCCGCCGGGACGAAGAGGGCTATTACTGGATCACGGGCCGCGTGGATGATGTCATCAACGTTTCTGGGCACCGTCTTGGCACGGCTGAGATCGAGAGCGCTCTTGTCGCTCATCCAAAAGTCGCCGAAGCGGCCGTGGTGGGTTACCCGCACGATATCAAGGGGCAGGGCATCTACTGCTATGTGACCTTGATAGCGGGCGAAACACCGAGTGAGGAGCTCAAGAAGGAGCTTGTTGCTCACGTGCGGAAAGAAATTGGCCCCATCGCCGCGCCGGACCTCATCCAGTTCGCTCCCAATCTACCGAAGACACGCTCTGGAAAGATCATGCGGCGCATTCTCCGGAAGATCGCCGAGGATGATTTCTCCAATCTCGGTGACACTTCAACGCTTGCCGATCCGAGCGTCGTCGAGGATTTGATCAACAACCGGCTGAACAGGCGCTCCGCGGCCTAAGAGCGGCTCGACTGCTGGGTGGATACACACCCCGCTCGGAGCTGATCCGGGCGGGGCTTTTCGTTTCTTACCTTACGAGTGCAGTAATCCGTTTCCGCAAAACGATTTCGAAAGCGGCTGTCCTTTCCCGAAAACAAAACAGTTGAATTGACGCTGGCGATTGATCAACGGCAGGTCGAAAGAATGCCGCGGTCAAAGTGAAAATGATCCCAGTGCGCGCGGTTGAAGTCGGGGCTAAGCACAACTCGGAAATAGCGGCACGCACCCTCATGCACGGCGCGTAAGAACTCGCCCTCTGGTCGGTCCGCTCGACGCCAGTGCCTCGCGACGGAAATGCGCCGGCCATCCTCGAGAGTAAAGCTTGAAATGTCAATGGCGTTCGCTGTTGCGTGCTCACTTCTTGTATTCCGCCATACGGGATTGCCTATGATGTTGCGGCAGGAATAGGTCCCCATATGCTGGAGTGATCTCACCCGCTGGCCAAAGAACGCCATCGCCAGCGGTTGGACCTCGTGAACCATCCACAAAGAAAGCGCCGCTGCAGCTTGGCAGGACAACTTGTCCACAGGCAGCCTGGCTCCGCCTACGGATGAAATACGCACGCTGTTCGTCCAGCCACATCCTCGTTGAGGCGGATTGTCGGGAATGGGTACCGCTTCGATGTGTGGGGGCACCAGCACGCGCGAGCAAAGCTCGGCATCGCGCCTCAGCTCCGCGAGCTGCCAGTCAACAATGAGAGGCAGCGGTTTCGCGAGATCGAGTGCTGGCAATGGGCTGTATCGAGCTGGTATGAGCCCTTGCCGGAATGCCAAGCCGACTGCCGCGAGCAGAATCAGCAAGAGAATGAAGCGGCCTATGGGCAGTCGGCGTTTGCGCATGGGATCGTTCGATGGTGGGCCTCTCTTCTATAGAGCTTTTCGACGAGCATGTAAGTCCCTGCGCGTGATGCTTTGCGCCCTAGGCCCGAAGAGGAGATTGGGCCTTACATCTGCGTACCGCGGCCGCGTGCCGCGTTCGAGCGCCTCGTAAAGATCGGCGGGTAGAATCGAGACCGGCACTCCGCCAAGGGCGGTCATCATCTTCGGGATGTCCGTACCGAATGTCCGAATCTTTTTGCCGTTCATGCGGTCGAGGACTTGCAGTCGTCGGTTTTGCCCGTGAAGTAGTACGAGCCGAGCGGCTGGTGGAACAGACGCCGAACTCCCAGACGTGACAGTTCCTCGGAGAAGGCAGGGATGTTCTCATAAGAGTAGTTGGCGATCTTGATCGCTTCAGCCGGGCTTCTGAACACGAAGGGGATCTGCAGCGTCTTCGCGTAAAGGAGCTGGTCGGCATAATAGCCGGGCACAATCGCCGCGATGTCGACGCCACCACGCCCGGCTAAGGGTAGCAGCTCGTCACCTTTGCCAAGGCCGCCCGAATAGACGATATTGAATGCCACTCGCCCATTGCTGCGTTTCTCAACGGCTGCCGCGAAATCCTTCTCGATCTGGACGTACGGACTATTATTCAGGTAATGCCCCCAATTGAGCCGGAACTCTTGGGCCTGCGTCGCTGAGGCGATCAGCGCCGCGGCGAGGCTGATGCCGCCCAACATAAATTTCTTCATGCTCCTGGTACCTTCTGTCGCTGTGATGTCCAACTGCGCCTGCAGCCGAGCTCCCCCCTTTAGGGCGAGGAAGAACTGTGAACAGTTTGCACTTGCATGTCAACGCCCTGCGCTCCAGAACAGGGCAAAACCGTCAAGAAACGAGGAGCCTGTCGTTGCAAGAATTCAACCGTTCGAGATGGCAAATCGATGCCCGTGAGCTGCTGGAGCTGATTGCCTCGAGACGCTCTTGCCGCGCCTTCGACGGATCGGAAATCGATCCGGAGACGCTCAGAGAGATTGTTATCGACGGGACTCAAGCCCCATCTTCCTGCAATCAGCAGCAATGGCACTTCGTCATCGTGACCGACCGAGCCGATCTCGTCCGCGCGTGCGAGATCGCCGGCGGAAACCCCCACTTCGCGGAATGCTCGGCGCTGATCTACCTCTGCTTTCAGAAAGGATGGGCGCATGACAACTACTCGGTCATCCAGGGCGTCGCGGCGGCTTGTTATCACATGATGATCAGCGCGCACTTGCGCGGATTGTCATCCATCTGGAACGCGGGAATCGGCGACCACGCCAAGCTGCGTGAGATGCTCGGCATCCCCATCAATTTTGAGATCATCGGCGCTCTCGCCATTGGGCGGGCGAAGGCGACTGCCCCAAAGATTAAGGCTCCGCGGCGAGATCCGCAGAGCATTATGTCGTTCGGCCGCTTTGTCCGTCCTGCCGAAACAATCTACCCGGTCAAGCCCGCACCCGAGTACCCTTATCATGAGATTTCGAAAGCCTGGAATCCCTTCGCAGAGTGGGATCCGGAGGCTTGGAGCTGGGCCCAACTCGCCGATTTCCGCGGCTTCTCCGTCTGGGCGAAGTCTCCCATTCCGGGCGTCTATTATTCACGAAGGCAAGGCGAGGCGACGGAACGCGAGCTCGACCTGCTCCCCGAGCTGAGCGGCGACGCCACGGTCGTCGAGTTTCTTCCTTGGGGTGGATCCAGTACCGTTGCCCTTCGCAGGCGCCTCCCGCAGAACGCGCTGCTTCAGATTGTTGAGCTATCAGAGCACAATCTGACGTTCATACGGGAGCGCCTCAACCAGGAGGAGCTCGGCCATCTGCCGCTGGAATTCTTGACGATGCCGGGGCCACACGTTCCTTTGCCTGACCACCATGCCGATGTTGTCGTCTTCCTGCAGTCCTTGGAGCACATGCGCGACCGGCCGGCTGTGCTGGCGGAAGCGCGGCGCATTCTCAAACCTAGCGGTACATTGATCGTCAGCGCGCGCAATCTCACGTCCCGCTACGGAATCACGTGGAAACAGCAGGAAAGCAAGGGGCAAGTGCCGCTGCAGGGACCATTCGTGCCGATCCCCGCGCGCACTCTCCTTGAGCTGGTGAGCCGGACTTCACGAACCGAGGCGGGGTAGGCATTTGCGTTTTCGCTGG
>QGVC01000374.1 GCA_003242645.1 Pseudomonadota bacterium | reverse complement strand
CCCGTCGTCCGTGCGCACCACCTCCTCGGCGCCCGCATCCTCGGCGCCGATCGGGAGGAAGACGTGGAACTGGGCGCCGCGCCCGAGCCCCTCGCTGGTGGCCCAGGCGCGCCCGCCGTGGAGCGCCACGAGCTCGCGCACGAGCGAGAGCCCGATCCCGGTGCCCTCGTGGCGGCGCGTCGCCGAGCCGTCCACCTGCGCGAAGCGGTCGAAGACGCGCTCGAGCTGGTCGGGTGCGAGCCCCACGCCCGTGTCGGCCACCACGATCTCGACGCCGTCCGCCGCCTCGCCCGCACCCGCGGCGCCGGCCGCGCCGTCCGCAGCAGCTGTCTGCGCCGGCGTCACACTCACGGTGATCCGCCCGCCCGGGTCCGTGAACTTGAGCGCGTTGCCGACCAGGTTGAAGAGCACCTTCTCGAGCGCATCGGGGTCGGCGTGCACCACCGGAAGCTGCGGCGCGCACTCGACCGAGATCGCCACCCCCTTGCGCTCCGCCAGCGCACGCGCGCTTTCGACCGTCTCGCGGGCCACCGCCGCCAGGTCGAGCGGCTGGCGGTGCAGCTCCATCGTCCCCGCCTCGATGCGCGCGTGGTCGAGCAGGTTGTTGATGAGCTTCAGGAGCCGCAGCGCATTCTTGTGCATCGTCTCGAGATACGAGCGCTGCAGCTCGGAGACCGGCCCGAACTCTCCCGAGAGCATGGAGTCGAGCGGCGCCAGCATCAGCGTGAGGGGCGTGCGCAGCTCGTGGTGGATGTTGGCGGTGAAGCGGGATTTGGCTTCGTCGAGTTGGCGGAGTTGATCACGGGCAATCTCAATCTCGCGGCGCTGGATAAAGTCCTTAAGACGCAATCGATCCAGAAAGACACAACTCGCCACACTCATGCCTGCCGCTGCCGAGAGGAAGAAAAGTTGCGTCCCGACCGACCTAATCCCACTTGCCCCACCCACCACCGCAGCGTCAAAAAGAAAGCCCGATATCACCATCAAGCACAGCAGTCCTGCTTCTACACCCGTGATCGGCAGCAAAACACCCATTCCGCAAAGCAGAAGTATCAAACCCGCGAAATAGGGACTTCCCAATCCATCCACGCGCATCATCGCCAGCATTCCCGCGGCTAGCGAAGCACAGATGACCCACGCACTGAGGCGAGGGTTCCGCACACTCTCACGCCACTTCACCCACAGAAGGCACGACGCCATGCAGATCCGAAGCACGACGAAGTGCGCAAAGCGATCCCGGAACAGAAACCAATCAAGAACCACGAAAACCGCATTAATCCAGAGAGCTACGTCAGCGGCCACCCGAACGTGGTGTCGCATCTGTTCCGCCAGCAGTTGACTGCGGTAGAGTCGATACACGTCTCGGCTGCTCATCTGATGCACTACGGACCCCGCCCCCCCTGTCGTCGTCGACCGAGCGGCACGTCTCCTTTAACTGCGCAAGAGGTGCGCAAGAAGGCCGCCAGATCCGACTTTCCAAAGTCGGATGCGGGGACGAGGGCGCACCTTCAGAGCCCTCCCGTCAATGGCTCTCGGCGATCGCTTAGCCGTGCAGTCTCACAAGACGCGGGAGGAAGCTACGCCCTCTGGCGCGACCTGGCCCAGTGTCCGCCGCCGGAACTCGCTCGCGCCGTTCACTTCTTGGGGCGATGTAGAATTCACAGCCTCAGCAGCACGAGCCGCACCCGCCGCAGCCGCGCTGCGCCTGTGCATCACTCCCCAACAACCGGATCCGCCATCCGCCTCGGCCGAACTTCCTAGCGCTTCAATGTCGGCAGATTCGGCAGCCTTCGACCACGAGTCGCCCCGCCCCCAAACATGGATCGAGCATACCCGATGCTCAGAGGTGCCATCACGAAGCTGCGGATGCAAAGGATGCGGCTGGCCAATGCAGCGGATTGCCACCTGCGTGGTGCGCGCTCGCTGACCGCTCAGAGATTGCGCGAGTTGCGTCCATCAATCGGGAAGAACGATCCTTCCGGCTAAGCGCGTTCAATAGACAAGAACAACCAAACTCCGCTGTCGTCGCGCAACACCTCTCGCTTTAGCCCCCGCGGAAGCCTTGAACCTAGATCTTCCATCTCCGCCACGGTTCGATATCTCAGCTGCCAATCCAGCACGAACTCAGGAACCCACCGTACGCCTTCCGCGAGTGCGGCATTACCAATTAGGAGCCGACCCTGCGGGCCAACAAGTGGGACCAGGTCGGTTACAAGCTTCTGCGCCACCTCCTGCCGCAGGTAGTCAAAGAGCCCAGCGCTATAAATGAGATCCTGTCCCGCCATCTCGCTCATCAGCGCAGAATCGCGGACCATCTCACGGAAGGAGATGAAGCGGCAGTTCACTTGAACATTTGCCCCCGACGACCGAGCTGCCCTTTGGAGGCGCTCATAGGCAAAGCCCAAGGCGTTCTCATCTTGGTCGACAAGCCACACAGCAACTCTCGCCGGAACGCCTACATTCAGAAGTACTTCCTCAAGTTCGCGCGCAGGTCCAGCCCCGATACTACAGATGCGAACCTCCGAAGCCCCTCGACTCACTGACTGCTGAATCGCATGCCGAATCTGTTTCATCAGGAACTGGCAACGGTCAAGCACCGTCGCCGCAAGCACCTCCTCGCGTCCAAGCTGATGCATGATTCGCGCATAGACAGAATCACCGGTTCTTGATGCATCGTAGATACAGTTCATGAACTGAAAGTCACCGGGGTAGCCAAGCGGCTTGACGAACGCCTGTCTCCAAATGGGCGCAGGGAGCAGCAAGGGTGTTACTAGAAGCTCAGTAAGCCGCTTCGCGGAGTGCATGAACTCTGGGCGCTTGAGAATCGCCTCCGCCGCCTCGTTCGCACGGCTATGAACCGCGCGCCATTCCACCCGCATACGTTCTTCCGCTCGGCTCTCCAGCTCCTGGACTCGCGATTGCCGCTCTCCTCCGCCAAGTCGCTGAATCTCATCCTCTGTATGCTTGAGAAACGCCTGCCAATGGGACAGGAAACGCACCGCGTC
The DNA here is from genome assembly GCA_003242645.1 of Pseudomonadota bacterium. Next base: position 531 of record QGVC01000374.1, on the reverse strand, counting down.
ATAGATAGCTGCGTGGTACAGGGGTGGAACCTGGTCGTAGATAGCTGAGCCCTGCTGGATCGCTGCCCTGGCCTTTCGCTCTGCCGCCAATGCCCGAAGCAAGGCTATCTGGGGCATTGCGTCGATGAATCTTACGGCAACCCTACCCTTGGCTCGGTCGACGCGAACTACCTCGGCGTCTGCACTGAATGCGATCTCATCGTGCAGCCAAACCTCTACCGGCAATGGGCCGCCCGATCGAACCGTCCCATTCCGCAGCCTCAGGGCCAACCCACCGACGCTGAGATCTACCAGCTCACCCTCGAGTTCTCCGACCCTAACCTTGGGCCTCGCGGACCCAAAGAGCGCTTCCGCGCGGTATCGCTGCGGCCGATAGTAGACGCTCCGCCCAGCCCCCCCAGATAGGTTCTCATACGTCACCGGTTGGCTCCCGCTGAGATCAGCGCCTCGGATTCTATCGCGACCAGCGGGGCCGAAAAGCCTCGCTCTCCCCCCCCTGCGCCGCCCTCGCCCGCCCCCCCCCCACCACAC
>QGVC01000045.1 GCA_003242645.1 Pseudomonadota bacterium | reverse complement strand
ACGGGAAGAAGTCGTCGCTCATGACGTAGGCAACGATCGCAATGATTTCCTCCTCGGTATAGACGTCTTTCCACGGCGGCATGCCGCGAAAACCGTTGTAAACACGGTCCCATACGAATTCTGGCTTATAGCGACGCGGCTGAAGCTTCGGCGCTTTCCCCGGATAGGCACGCGACCCGTGGCAATGGGCACATTGGTCCTTCCACAGCTCTTCGCCCGTACTGATGACCTTCGGGTCCTTGAGCACCTCCTCCGGTAGTGGTGGTGGGGGCACCCTTTCCTCTTCGGTATCTTGGGCAGCAGCGCCGCCCAGGCCGCCGAGCAATAGCGCCGCAGCGATTGACGCGCCTACGAGCCAGGAAGCGGTAGAATTTCGACCTCTCATCACGCGCGAAGCTCTCCGGAAATGGTGGGGGCGGCTCAGGCCGAGCCGCCTCCGAGACCTATCCAACGATCGATGTGCCTCAGGCCTGATCAGGGCGCCGCCGGCACGATCCGATAGATCTTGTCATGGCCGCCGACCGGGCCGGTGCTGATGCTGGTCAGCGCGTAGACTTCGCCCTTCTCGTCCTGAGCGAAGGCCAGGATGTAGGGGAGCTTTTCCATGCCCTCGACCTCGGTCTCCTCCATGGTCCACTTTCCATCGGCCCCCTTGGTGGCGATGAAAATCTTGCCGTCCATGGTGTCGAACGACATGGACCAGTCACCGAAGATATACTTGCCGTCCCAGTCCTTATATTCGCCGCGATAGACGAACCCGCCGGTCACCGAGATGCCTTTGCAGTTCTCCCTCTTGGCCGTGCAGTTGTTGTAGTAGAGGATCGGCATGGTCAGGCCGGTCTTGTCGCAATCGGCCGGATGATTATCGGGTTGCAGGAAGTCGAAGCACTTGTCGGCTTCCATCCGGCGCCAGCCGAGATTGGCACCTTTCGTAATGACGCTGACCTCCTCGTACGAGTTCTGCTGAACATCGCCGCAGATCAGCTCGTTGTCGCCGCCCATGTCGAACGAGCAGCGCCAAGGATTGCGCAGGCCATAAGCCCAGATTTCGGGCAGCGCATCATTACGGCCGACGAAGGGATTGTCGGGTGGGATGGGGTCGTCGCTGTCGACGTTGATCCGCAGGATCTTTCCATGCGGCGACATGAGATCCTGGCCGTTACCCATGGTCACGTTATGGCCGATGCCCCAGTCGTTGGCATATCCACCGTCGCCGGTCGAGATGTAGAGCATTCCGTCTGGGCCAAAGCCGATCCAGTGGCCGTTGTGATTGAACTGCGGCCAATCGATCTCCGAGATGATCCGCTCGGTCCTGTCGTCCGCGACGTTGGGATCATCCTTGGATACTTTGTACTCGGCCACGACGTTGGTGTGCGACCACCACACCTTTCTTTCGAACAGCTTGGACCGCAGCGGAACCGAGTAAGCGAGATAGAACTTACCGTTCTCCCGATAATTGGGATGAAAAGCGATGCCGAGCAGGCCCCGCTCGTCGAAGTAGGGCCTTAGAGGGGGGAGTTTCGCCGAAATGTCGATGAACGGCTCTGGCCGCAGGCGGCCACGCTCGTCGATGATGCGGACGACGCCATGCTGCTCGATGACAGCCATTCGCCCGGAACCATCCGGAATTGAGACCATCGCGAGTGGATGGGTGAGGCCGCTGGCTATTTCCACCAGCTTGATTTTCACCTGGGCCGCCGCTGGTGCGGTGATAGATAAGAGCGCGGCGGCTGCTGCGCTGAGACACGAGAGTGCAGTGCGCATGCGTTTCTTCTCCCTAGTTAATTATTATTTGGTCTCGTGGGGTGCACGGCCCCTGGACCAGCCCCACAGTAGCCCAGCCGTTGCCTGTCAGTCCACTGTCTTCTTGTGATGTAAGGATGTTCTCCTCAAGTCCCGCTGACCCAGCGCTGTAGAGCCAACGTGAGGCAAAAGCACAAAACCGCAACGAGAGCGCCAGACATTGCTCCGACAGAAGCAAGAAAAAGAGCATCTATGATAGAAATACCCGCAATTAAACTGATAACTGCTTTCGGCACATCTCCCTTTTGACGGCGCCTTAGGTAAAATAAAGCAACTGCGATCCAGGCAACCAAACCGGCCAAAATGAGAAAGAGAATTGCGCTGAATTGCATAGGCAGCGCAACCAGTCCGTAAAGTACGGGCGCCGCCAGGAATGCCAATGGCCAAAGGCTTTCGAGCCGGTCCAATGCCTCCTGTTTGGCCGTATAGGTCAAGCCGATGAGATAGCTAAGCACAACCACCCCGGCGATGAGGAGAGCAGCGGTTGGCCAAGCGGTGATCGTGAGCCCCGCCGTCAAGTACGCGAGCACTCGGCAAAGCCCCATGAAAAACGGGCTAAACGGATTATTTTTGTGGTGCCAGTCGTAGAAAATTATTGCGGCAGAAAGGGCGAGCGCCGCCGCAATTGCCGAGCTTTCATTTCCAGAATGGGAGCTCGCCAGAAGCACGAAGGCAAGGCCGGCCAGCATCAACCCGAAGCCAGCAGCGAACACCGTATTCGCCGAAACGAGACCTGCTGGAATTGGCCTTTCGGGCCGCTCGAGCGCGTCGATATCCCGATCGAACGCATCGTTCAGGAACATGCCTGCCACATAGAGCAGCGACAGCCCGATCGCCAACCATAGCGTCGACTGCGTCCAAAGCTGCCCGCCCGCGAGTGCTACACCGGCAAGCGTATTGGACCATACAGTTGGCAGGTTGGAAACTCGACCAAGCCGAAGGGCGACAGACGGGGTCATGGTTCCAGAAGGTTCTTCGCCCAAGCGATCTCCCGGCTGATCGCCGTCGCCACGTCCATGGCGCGCAGCTCCTCCGGCAAGACGTCGAATGTGTAGGTCTCGATCTCGAGATGCGTTGTGAGCGGTGACGAGTAATGCAACGCGAGCACTTCGCGAAGGAAGCTCTGCGTTGTGTCGAGCTCAGGCAAACTGTCCATAAAAATTGGAACGTGGCAGTGGACCCGCCATTCACTGCCCTGTGCGCGATCGAGAGCCGCAAAAGCCTGATCGAGATCGAGATACCGTTCCAGCGAGCCGTCGCGCCGCAGCTCCACCACCTGGTGTAAGTAGACGCCGTCGTCGAAGCGTTGGAGCAGAGTGGCCGTCCGCTCGTTGACCTCTGGGACACGCAGAGCGGCGGAGAGCTGCACCTTAGCCGCTCGCAAACCAGCGTTGGCCAGACGCTCAAATCCGGCTGCTGCGTCCTCGAACTCGACGGCTGCGTGGCATACGTCGTAGCACACACCGATGTGACGACGAATGGCAGCCTCGGCCTCTGCAGGGACGAACCCAGTCAACTCTGAAAAACGTGCGATCGCCTTTTTGGATAGGAGGTGCTTTTCAATAAATGTGATCGCTTCGTCCGTTGTTTCGAGAAAGCACATCGGCTCGGGCTCGATGGCGAGCGTAATCGTCCGCCCCGTCTGCTCGCGCAAGGCAACGAGATGTGCCGCATGCCGGAGCATGTTTTCAACTATCTTGGGAACGGCTTCCGGCTCGAATCCGATCGGCCGAAACGTACCCGGAACCGTGCTGATGCTGCCTTCCAGCGTAGGATCTTCCGGCAAGAGGCGAACCAAAATGTCAGCCAATCTATTTGTATAGGCGAGCCGCTCGGGAGTGCGCCAATCCGGCTGATAAACGTTTTCCTTGACCCGCGTGCCGTGAAACGATCCGTAGGGAAACCCATTGATCGTAAAAACGTAGAGGCCGTTGTCCTTGAGAAAATCGGCGAAGCGCTGAAGCTCAGCGGGATATTTCAGTTCCTCGCTCGCAATCGCAGACAGACGCAAGCCAACACCCATCGGCTCCGCCGGCGCCACCTCCTGCTTCACCTGCGGCAGGAAGCGCTCCAGCGCGGCCCTCGTCTCGCTCCATGTCTCCCCGCGGTGAATATTGGTGCAGTAGGTGAGGTGTGCCCCGCAGACCTTCATAGCATTCTCTGCCTAGCCTCCAGCCAGTCGATGCTTTCGCGGACGAGAGCCTCGCTCATTTCGTGGACTTCGACTCCGCGGCCGATGTCCTCGAGCAGTGTCACGGTCAACTCTCCGCCCAGGTGCTCCCGGAACTCGCGCAGGCCATCCAGGATGGCCAGCTCGCGGTTCCCCTGGCGGGCACGGAGCGCAGGATGCCAAAGCTTGAATCCCAGCAGCTCGAGCAGAGCCGCAACACGGTCGTCGGCACCGGGAGCTAACAAGCCAGCAAGCACCGAATAGCGCGTGTCGAGCGCGATGCCGATCGCAACCGCCTCGCCATGCCGAACGTGATTGTTGGTCAAGCTTTCCAGCTTATGCGCCGACCAATGGCCGAAATCGAGTGGCCGTGCGCTGCCGGTCTCGAACGGATCGCCGCCGTGAGCGATCTGATGCATATGGAGCTCAGCACAGCGGCGGATCATCGTCGCCATGGCCGAGCGCTCGAACGTGGACAATGGATCGATATTGGCCTCCAGCCAATGGAAAAATTCGCGGTCGCGAATGAGCGCAACCTTTACCGCCTCGGCCATGCCGGCAATCTTCTCCCTCGCCGGCAGATCGTCGATGAAACGCAGATCGTTGATCACTGCGAACGGCGGCGCGAAGGTGCCGACGAAGTTCTTGTAGCCCTTCAGATTGACGGCGTTCTTGACACCTACGCCAGAGTCGTTCTGCGCCAGCACAGTCGTCGGCACACGGATGAGGCGAACGCCGCGATGGCTCGTTGCGGCGACCAGGCCGGCTGCATCAAGAACGGCGCCACCGCCGACGACGATGACGAAGGAGTGACGGTCGATGCGGTGCTCCTGGATGAGGCCCTGCATCGATTCCACGAAATAAAGCTCGTTCTTTATCTTCTCGCCTCCGGGAACCTGAACCGGCGAGATAACGAGCTCGATGGCGTCATTGTGCGCCGCCGCATAGGCCTCGATCTCGGTAGTCAACGACGGGCGGACAGCGCAAACTCCATCGTCGACGAACACGAGACAGCGATGCCGCCGGTGGGGCTCGAGCCGCGTGATCGCCTCTCTCAAGACCGGGTTGGAAGGAGAGAAAACGTCCTCGGTGAAATAAACCGGGTACTCATAGGCCACGGTGAACCGTTGGACATGGACCGGTGAAGACCCCGCGGCGCTCGCGCGGTCTCCAAATCTAGCAGCATTGGGCATTTCCGCTCCTGAATGGTCCGCCCTCATCCCACGATACCGGACCGCCTCTAGTCAGCCGGAAAACCATCCCCTCGTCAATTGGGGGCAACTACCCCTCGCCTTCTGCGCGCCCCTGCCCTTATGATTGCGATGATCGCGTACCCTCCTCTCTGTTGGACCTCGCCCTCATGCGCAGAACTCTGGTTCTCTTGATCGTCGGCCTGACAGAGCGGCTCCTCGGACCGCACACACCGTACTTGGCGGCTTTTGCGAAACGCGGCGGCCTACGGCGGCTCGAGACCGTTGTTCCCGCCGTCACGTGCACAGTCCAGTCGACGTTGCTGACCGGACTGCCACCGTCCGGGCACGGCGCCGTGGCGAACGGATGGTACTTCCGGGATCTTGCAGAAGTTTGGCTGTGGCGTCAGTCGAACCGGCTGATCGCCGGCGAAAAGATCTGGGAAGCGGGGAAAAAGCGAGATTCTACTTTCACGGCCGCGAATATGTTCTGGTGGTACAATATGTATTCCACTGTGGACATCAGCGCCACGCCGCGGCCGATGTATCCGGCCGATGGCCGGAAAATTCCGGACCACTACGCCGAGCCGCCGGAGCTCCGCGACGAGCTCAACCGCCTGCTCGGGCAATTTCCGCTGTTCACGTTCTGGGGTCCGATGACCTCAATCGAGTCGAGCCGCTGGATCGCCCGGGCGACCGCGCATGTCCGCAAGACGCGCAATCCGACGCTGACGCTTTGCTACCTCCCGCATCTCGATTACTGTCTGCAGAAATATGGCCCCGATCCCGACCACCCGCGTGTCGCTGCGGACCTGCGCGAGATCGACGAGGTCGCCGCAGAGCTGATCGAAGCGGCTGAGCGTCAGGGCGACCGCGTTATCATCGTTTCGGAATACGGCATCGTCCCCGTGAGGGATGCTGTTCACATCAACCGCGCCTTGCGCAAGGCCGGCCTGATCCGCGTGCGAGTCGAGATGGGCCGCGAGTTGCTGGACGCGGGAGCCTCCAAGGCGTTCGCCGTTGCAGACCATCAGATTGCGCATGTCTATCTCCAGCACGGAGCCGACCCCACGGAGGTGCGGCAGATTCTGGAAAGCCTTGACGGCGTTGCCGCAGTGCACGGGGAGGAAGGCAAACGCGCGCTCGGTCTCGACCATCCACGCTCCGGGGAGCTCGTTGCATTGTCAGCCCCGGACCGCTGGTTCAGCTACTACTGGTGGCTCGACGATGACCGCGCACCCGATTTCGCCCGGACCGTCGATATTCACCGGAAGCCTGGCTACGACCCGATGGAGCTGTTCATAGATCCGGCCATCCGGCTACCCAAGCTCAAGATCGCGCGCCGTCTAATCGGCCGCAAGCTGGGCTTCCGAAACCTGCTCGACGTGATACCGCTTGAGCCGACCTCGCTGGTCAAAGGTTCGCATGGGCTGCTGACCGACGGCGTGGACAGCCCGCTTGTGATCTCGAACACGCCGGAGCTGCTCCCGGAAGGCCCTGTCGCAGCCACGGCTTTCAAAAGCCTAGTTCTCGATCACGTGTTCTCCGAGTGAGGAGCGTAACCGGCTTGCGGAATTGTCAGCCCTCAGGCTTAATCGAGCCATTGCAGGCTCAACCGGCGGCTCCGGGGAATGCAACGATGCGCGTGCTGCATTGGGTGCTGTGTTCCGCGCTGCTTTTATTCGCGGCGACACAGTACAACGATCCTGACTGGTATTACTGGGGTCTCGTTTATCTCATCGCGGCCTACTGGTCCTACCTCGCGGCTCGCGCGTCGGAGCGTCTCGTGAGCTGGCCACTAGCGCGCTATGGAGCACCCATAAGCATCCTGTTCTTTCTCGTTGGCTTCGCATCGCTCGCACACACCATTGACAGCAATTGGATCCATGTCGAGGAAGCGCGCGAAGCTGTCGGCTACCTCATCTGCGCCATCGCTACGATAATCGCAGTGCTCGATGCTTACCGGCTGGCATCGGCAAGAGGCCTCAACCGGAGTTCGAGTTGACGCAGATCGACGAGCAGGCCCAGGTCATCCTCGTTGACGAGCACGACCGTCCACTCGGGACCGCGCCAAAGCTGGATGTCCATCGTGACGGACGGTTGCATCGCGCTATTTCGGTGCAGCTGAGCGACCGACGAGGCCGGCTGCTCCTTCAGAGGCGCCACATCGGGAAGTATCACTCCGGTGGCCTTTGGACGAACACATGTTGCAGCCATCCTTTCCCCGGCGAGACGCCTGCAGATGCTGCCGTCCGGCGTCTCAAAGAGGAAATGGGCATCCACTGCGCACTACGGCCGCTGTTCACGACGCGCTATCGCGCCGATGTTGGCAACGGTTTGGTGGAGCACGAAATCGTGCACGTCTTTGCGGGCGAATACGACGGCCGCGTCTGCCCTGATCCGCATGAGGTCGATGGGTTCACCTACGTCACACCGGCGGAGCTGGCAGCGGATCTCGAAGAGGATGCAAAGCGCCCATCAAGCCGCTACTCCGCTTGGTTCAAAATCTACGCGCGCGATTACTGGCGACTCCTTGCGCCGAGCTGAGGATGTGTGGGCACAAAGCCCAAGCAGAAATGTCATCCCGGGCCTTGTGCCCGGGATCCATCTAATCTCATGTGGCGGAGCAAGCCGCACCATGGATCCCGGTGACAAGCACCGGGATGACCTGAGATGGAATTATACTTGGGTGGTGCTAGACGATCTTGAGGTCATCCAGATCGATGGCATTGGGCCGCGGCTTGTGCTCCACGCGCGGCGTTTGCCCACCACGAAGCACCGAGTTGCCCATGTAGAGCGTCCGCTGATCGATCGGCGGAGGGTTGAGCCAGTCCTCCTCCTTGATCTGGCCGCTCTTGCCATAGACCTCCAGCGGGTTCTCGTAGGTGACCTTCCGGATCTGGTCCTCGGGAATGCCAGCCCGGCGCATCAGCTCGGCTGTCTTGGGCACGGCCAGCGGATCTGAAACGCCCCAGTCGCAGGCCGAGTCGCAAAAGATCCGCTCTGCGCCGTAGGTGCGCACGATCTCCACCATGCGCTCGTTGCCCATCTTCGTGAACGGATAGATGGAGAACGCCGCCCAGAAACCCCGGTCGAGGACGTCGCGCACCGTCTCTTCATTGTTGTGGTCGATAACGACCCAGCTGGGATCGAGCCCATGTTCGAGAATTACTGCCATCGACCGAAGCGTGCCCTGCCGTTTGTCACGGTGCGGCGTATGCACCATCACCGGTAGCTGGAGCTCCTTGGCGAGCTCGAGTTGCTGGCGAAAGTACTTGTCCTCCAGCTCCGTCTGCTCGTCATAGCCGATCTCACCAATGGCCACGACGCCTTCCTTCAGAGCGTACCGGGGCAGGATCTCCATCACCGCCTCGGCCAGCTCCTCGTTGTTGGCTTCCTTCGGATTGAGACCAATCGTGCAGTAGTGGCGCAGACCGAATTGGCCAGCGCGGAACCGCTCGAAGCCGCAAATCCAGGAAAGGTAGTCGATGTACGAGCCAACATTGGTGCGCGGCTGACCAAGCCAGAAGGCCGGCTCGATGCACGCGACAACTCCCGCAGCGGCCATGCGCTCATAGTCATCCGTGGTGCGCGAGATCATGTGCGTATGGGAGTCGAGGTACATGGGGCTTCCTCCGAGAATTCTGGTTCAGGCTTGCACGGCCGCATTCGCAATTGCTGACCAGCTCAGCTCGCCGGCTTTGGCGGCGCGCGCCAGCTCCGGGTTCTTCGCCAGCACTTCACCCGCGCTTGGAATCGGTGCCGCGGCGAGCGCAAGGGCTGCAGCCTGCCGCTCTACCGCATTGCCCGTCGTCAAAACACGCTCCAAATCCGCCACCGCGTTCGCATCGGCGTGTGGACCGACGCAGCGCCACAGCTCAGGAGATACGGGACGGCCTGCGGCCCATCGCTCGTGGGCATAATCGCACAGCATGCGCATCAAGCGCGGATTGGCTCGTTGATCGAGACCATCGATCGGATCGAGGCGTGACCCGATGAACAGCGCCTTCAACACCATGTGGTTCCAGGCGTTCTCGTCGAACTGCTCCTTGGGATAAGGGTTGCGGTGAGCCACGGCCTCGAAGATCGGCTGCATGGCGCTGCGCGTGCCTTCGCGCGCCCGGGCGACGTGCAGCTCCGGGTTTGGATAGAGGGGCAAGCCGCGGTAGAAGGTGATCAGCTCGCCAATGTCCGCAGTCCGGAACAGCTGCTCAATGCGGTTCTTGAAGGCTTGGCCGTCCAGCCCGTCGGCCAGCACGAAGGCCAGGCGCGCCGCTTGATCGATGCTCCAGTCCCCGGGATTCCACCCTGGCCTGACCGACTGCGCCTCATCAAGCTCAGCCGGCCCTAGCGCGAGATCAGCTTTGCCGAGCTTGCGGATCGCATAGCCCAGCGCGATGTAAAGGTCCCTCTCCGGCGCCCCCTTCTGCAGCTTCTGGAATTGCTCTGAAAACCACGCAGCAGACTCAGGGGGAAGCCGCTGCTCGAGCCATTTGCAGAGGAGGGTAACGGGCGAACGCGCAGCCTGCATGATGATCGCCTGTTCTGTTCAGGTTTTTCGTACTGCGGCGATTGATGACGGTTCGTCGCTGCCATGAAGGTAGGCTGCATTCGACCTCGCTGTCCAGCTGAACGGAGCCCAACCTCCGTCGTCCTCCTCTTCCATGCTCGAAACGAGTCCGGGCCGCCTGCTGCAGTTCGTATCACGGGGATCATCGCTCGCCCCAAGGGGCAAAGCTGTGTGGGACCAGGCCTCTCCCCCAACAGCCAGCACCTTGTTCAAAAGTTCGGATCAAAGGAACAATAATCGAACGAGATACAAGATCTTGCCCCGCGGCTTGCGATGACGCAGATGTGAGCGGCGAGCCGCCGCGGCGGTCATCTGGATTGTTTGCACCAACGGTGCTTAGGATGCCTTGGCAACTAACAGACGGGGACTAGGGCTCATGACGAGCAACGGAGCGAATACGGGTGTCGCTACGGGAAACCTGATGGCCGGCAAGCGCGGTCTCGTCATGGGCATCGCCAACAACCGTTCCATCGCCTGGGGCATTGCCAAAGCCGTCGCTGCGCAGGGTGCAGAGCTGGCCGTCACCTACCAGGGTGAGCCGCTGAAAAAGCGTGTCGAGCCGCTGGCAGCCGAGCTCGGCTCGAAGATCGTGCTTCCCTGCGACGTCAGCGATGCCGCGTCGATGGATGCCGTCTTCGCGGAGCTGAAGGAACGCTGGGGCCGCCTCGACTTCCTGGTCCACGCCATCGCCTTCTCTGACAAGAACGAGCTCGACGGCCGCTACGTCGACACTTCCGAGAAGAACTTTACGCAGACGATGCTGATCTCCTGCTACTCCTTCACGGCGCTGGCTCAGCGCGCAGAGAAGCTGATGACGCAAGGCGGCTCACTTCTCACCCTCACCTACTACGGCGCCGAGAAGGTGATGCCCCACTACAACGTCATGGGCGTCGCCAAGGCGGCGCTGGAGGCGAGCGTGCGCTACCTTGCGGCCGACCTCGGCAAGCAGGGCATCCGCGTCAACGCCATCTCCGCCGGCCCGATCAAGACGCTGGCCGCATCCGGCATCGCCGACTTCCGCTACATCCTGAAGTGGAACGAGTACAACTCCGCCCTGCGGCGGACCGTAACGATCGAGGACGTGGGAGCGGCAGGCCTGTACCTCCTCTCTGACCTCTCCCGCGGTGTCACGGGCGAGATCCACCACGTCGACGCCGGCTATCACATCCAGGGCATGAAGAATGAGGATGCGCCGGACATCACGGTGGTGAAGAACGGGGAGTGACAGCAACAAGGCCCATCCCGGTCTCCGCCTTCACGCGCTCGCTGAGCCGCGAGAAGAGCCAATTGGCAGCGCAGCAAAGCACGAGCATCGCCGCTCCGAAGTCGAATGTGGCTCGTGACGTGCCGACGTCTGTCGCGATCCACCCAGCCACGACGGGCGCCACAACACCGGCAAGATAGAAAACGCTGAAGAACAGGCCCATCCCGATCGCTCGGGTTCTCGGCTCGAGGACCCGAGCCGGCAAGCTCATGACCGGCCCGGCCGAGAGACCTCCCATCCCAAGGGCCACAAAGGCAGCAATCGCATACTCCGTCCTTGCGGCGACGATCAGCAAGAGAGCAAGGACGACGAACCCTCCGATCATCACGAGGGTATGCCGCCCGGTGCGATCACCGATGAAGCCGCCGGCCGGGGCCGAAACCGCAATGAGCCACCAGGCAAGGCTGGTGACGTGACCCGCGGCCGCCGCCGTCCACCCCTTCTCCGCGAGCATGGCTGTCCCGAAGCCGAAGATCATCCCAAGGGCGGCGTTGTAGAGGCCCCAGATGCCGCCGGCGACGATAACGGCCCAAAGTGCGGCGCCGGCTGGCCAAGTCCCCAATGCAGGCCCGACCGCCTGTGCTGGAGGAGAGCGATAAAGCGCTGCCAACAGCACCGTGCCTGCGAACAGCATGCAGAGGATGAGCAGATGGCTTACGGTGAGCCCCCAACTGACGGCCACTCCCGGCAACACGAACAGCGCGAATGCAATCCCGATTGGCCAGGAGCTGACGAAGATGCCCATGGCCGTCGCGATCTCCTTCCCGGCGAACCAGTCGGTGACCATCTTCGACATCAGGACGTTGAGCAGCACGCCGCCTGTCCCGGAGATGAGCCGGCCCGCGACCTGCCAATGCCATTCGGGCAGGAGCGCGATCATTGCCCCGCCGGCAATCATCAGCAGGAGGCCGAATAAAACGACTTGCTTGTCACCGAAACGCCTTCCGATTTCGCCGCCAGGAAGTGCAATGACGACTCCGGGAGCGAGGTAGAGGCCGATCAGCAGGCCAATATCCGCGAGCGCAAAGCCGAATTCCTGCATGATGATGGGCGACATGGCCGCAATGGATTGGAATTGAACGGCCATGGTTGTGCGCACCGCGAACAGCAGCGCGAGCACGGCCCAACGGCTCTGCATGATCGCCTCCCCGCCTTGAACTGCGCGAGGCTAAACCGGCCAATAGATTCAGCACAAGGAGGAGCGCACGGGCAGTTTCAGCATTTCGCGGGCAGGGGCGAGTCGAAGGATGCACTAATCAAAGGTCAGCCTATACTTTTTGCTACTACGATGGAGTTCGGAGACGCCGATGTCCAACACCAACCGCCAGGTGAAACTTGCCCGCCGCCCTGCTCCCGGGCCGCTGACGCGCGACGTTTTCACTATCGAAGACGGCCCCATTCCGGAGCCGGGTCCGGGCCAGTTCAGAGTGAAAATCGAATATGTGTCGCTCGATCCGGCCATGCGCGGCTGGGTCAACGAGGGGCGCTCCTACATCGAGCCCGTGCCGGTCGGAGCCGTGATGCGCGGCTATGCGGCGGGATACGTGGAGGTCTCGAACCATCCGGAATTCAAGCCGGGCGACGCAGTGCAAGGTCTTTTCGGCGTGCAGCAGTACGCCGTTTCTGACGGCAAGCGCGTGGTGAAGGTCGATACCAACCTCGCGCCGCTGCAGCGATGGGTTGGCGGTTTGGGCATGCCCGGTTGGACCGCCTATTTCGGCCTGCTTGAAGTAGGGCAGCCGAAGCCGGGCGAAACGGTGGTCGTTTCCGCAGCTGCAGGCGCGGTCGGTTCCATCGTCGCGCAAATTGCGAAGCTGAAGGGCTGCCGCGCGGTGGGCATCGCCGGTGGACCGGAAAAATGCCGCTATCTCCTCGATGAGCTCGGTCTTGACGCTGCCGTCGATTACAAAGCCGGCAAACTCGCCGCTGACCTGAAAGCTGCGTGCCCTCACGGAATCGACGTTTACTTCGAAAATGTCGGTGGCGAGATCCTCGACACCGTTCTTCCCCTGATGAACACGTTCGGGCGTATTCCGCTCTGCGGGCTGATTTCGGCCTACAACGCCACCACGCCACCGCCTGGGCCGCGAAATCTCAGATGCGTGCTGACGCAGCGGCTCAAAATTCAAGGTCTCATCGTCTTCGACTGGGCGGACCGCATCGACGAGGCCATCCACGACCTCGGCCAGTGGTATTCCGAAGGGAAGCTGAAGATCCGCGAGGACGTGCGCGAGGGCGGTCTCGACGCATTCCCCGATGTGCTCAACCTGCTCTACACAGGCGGCAATCATGGCAAGCTCGTTCTGAAAGTTTGAGGCAGCGGGGATATGCGGGGGTGAGGACGATCTATTTCATCCGCCACGGCGAGACGGACTGGAACGCGGCGCGGCGCCTGCAAGGACAAAAAGACATCGGTCTGAATGACAATGGCCGCCGGCAGGCAGCTCGCAACGGGCAGGTGCTGAAAAAGCTCATTCCTGAAACCGACTCGTTGGACTTCGTCGCGAGCCCGCTGAGCCGCGCCCGCGAGACGATGGAAATCGTGCGCGAGACGATCGGCCTCGAACGCTGCGGCTATCGAACCGACCCGCGGCTCAAGGAGGTCAACTTTGGCCATTGGGAAGGTTTGACTTGGGCGGAGCTGCCTGAGCGCGATCCCGAGGGTTTTCAGGCCCGTCTCGCCGATCCATTCGATTGGCGGCCGCAAGGCGGTGAAAGCTACCGCGACCTCATGCTGCGCGCTGTGGCCTGGTACGAAAGTTTGGAAACTGACGCAGTGGTGGTCTCGCACGGTGGCGTGAGCCGTGTCCTGCGCGGCCACCTGCTGGGGATCGACCCGCGCGAGGTGCCGTTTCTCGAGGTGCCGCAGGATAAGGTGCTGGTGCTGCGGCCGGGGCACATAGCTTGGCATTAACGAGCTTCGGCCGCCCTGAGTTCGATCAAGCGCGGCCGAAGAGCTGCCAGGAACCCGCCGTCAGAAGCAGCGACGGTCCGCGGGATAGCAGCTTCCCTTACGCAATACGCGGTCGTAGCAGCACTTCTCGTTGGCGTTGCATATCCAGGTCACCTGCGCTCCGTCCCGGGTCGGGGCGATGCACCTTTTGCGGGTAAAAGCAACCGGACTGTACGTGCGAACAGCGCGATAGACGCCGTCAGCCTGCGCCTCTTGGCTCGAAGACATGGTAAACACCAGGGCGAGCGCGCACCCGAAAGCCGCAATCCAACGCTTCATTCTTTCCTCCAGGCAAAGTCACGACAACGCCCTCATTTTCCCAAATGCGCGAGGCAAGCGCTCGCTTCATCTTGAAGTTGTCTTAATGGCGCAAGGCTGGACGCATTGCCGGGGAACATCGGAGGCCAAGCAGCGCGACTTGCGACCCGTCCCGGCAAGCGCTGAGCTGCTGGAAGGGTTCCATGGAACCGGCCTATTCGCCCCCGCGTTGCAATTGCTGCGCGATTTGCGTTGCATTATTCAAGGGTGTCCAATGGGACTTCTCCTCTCAGCCGCTCAGCGGTTCCTCACGCCGCAGCTTATCGGGCGAATGGCCAGTGCTGTAGGCATTGACCCGAAACTTGCTCAGACAGCAGCTTCCGCAGCCATTCCGGCTATCCTCGCGAGCTTGTCGCAAGTAGCCAGCAGCCCCGGCGGTGCCGAGCGATTGTCCAGCGCAGTCTCCCGTACGCCAACGGGAATGCTTGATGACATCGGTTCCCGCCTGGCGAACCCCAGCCAGATGATTGAGCAAGGCCAGTCGATGCTGTCGTCGCTCCTCGGCAGCAGCGCGGCCAACACGCTGATGTCGAGCATCAGCCGGTTTGTCGGCGGTGGCGAAGGAACGATTGGCTCGCTGATCGGGCTGCTGATGCCTGTTTTGATGGGCATTCTCGGCCGCCAGCAGCAAGCAACCGGCGGCAATGGCGCCGGTTTGGCGCGGCAGTTGCGTGAGGAGGCTGACGACTTCAAGGCGGCCATGCCCGCCGGGCTTTCGAGCCTGCTCGACTCCAGCGGCTTCTTCAATCAGCTTGGCGCGCCTCAGGCCGCCACTGGCCAGCCGATGAGAGAAGGTGCCGGCGAAAGCGCCACAACTGAACGAATGTCGCGGCCGACATCCACTCCTACCACCAGAAGTGAGCCGGTCCACAGTCCCTCGAGCTGGGCCTACTGGGCTCTGCCGATTGCCGCCATCATTGGTGGCCTACTCGGTTCCATGTGGCGAGGAGACAACCGGGTTGGCACCC
>QGVC01000373.1 GCA_003242645.1 Pseudomonadota bacterium | reverse complement strand
GAGAAGAAGTGGGCCTCTCGTTCGTCAACGGGAAGCGACCGGCGCTGTCGGTTCTCAAGCTCCTGGCATGCCACATTCAGCTTCTCGAAGGCGATGAGGCTGCGAGCACGCTCTGGGATCCTCGTCTGCGTTGGCGGAGCTGCGCTGAACGGAGCCTTGCGAAGCGTAAGCCGGTCCCGGTAATGCTCCCGTAGTCGCCTCACGATATGCTGCAGCGCTCGGAGATGGACGCGTGTTGCGTGCTTGATCCCCTCATAGAGCTCGTCTCGCGTGTATGGCCGCCACCGCGATGGTTGATCCGGAAACCTTGGGTCAAAATGTCTCAGGAAAATCTTGTCCTGCCATAACTCGTAAGCCCGCTCAAAGGGGATCTGGTCGCTCATGGGGGTGCTGAAGCCGAACGGCAGTTGGAATCGGTAAAGGTCACCATTCTCGTTGCGATCGGGAAAAAGTGTATTGGCCGTATCGAACAGGGAATAATCATGCGGAATCGGAAGGCCAAGAAGCAGTCGGACGACATCCTTCACGATAGTACCCGGCTGAGACTTGAACAGGTCTGGATCGGGCAAGACCTGGTCGGGGGGAAAGAGACGAATCAGAAGTTCGATTAGGTCCACGACCTCCGGGTGGTTCATGTGTCTCTCGAACATCCGCCGAAGCTGGCGGACCTCAAGCATGTCCCAGAAAAAGATATGCGATGAGACGCGGTCTGCTGATGGCAGTCTACTGTTTGTATCCGAAACCTCCTCGAGCCACCGGGAGACGAGGGTGACGAACTCCACCAGGCGGGCCCGCTCTGTATCCGGGTTCATTGCGTCGACGCGGTCCACGACAAACACATATTCTTCCGTTTGGGGTGGATCCCCCTGACTACGGCCCGGTGGGAAGTACACTCGGGCGGCGCCCATGGCGAACGTAATGCCGGAACCGGGATCGAAGTGGACCGTAATGAAGATGTTCTGGTCGCTCCATGCAGGCATAAATGAGCATCTGCGTCCCTCAATAACGACGGGCTCGTTGGTGTGGAGTGCTTCGGCTCGCACCAACAGAGCTGGACGATCAGCGCGAAGCTGGTGGCTTGACGCCTCTGCGGCCTGCCACTCCGTAGTGCTGCCTCTGATGGCCTCCCTCAAGCTCTGCGTGGTCGCGATTCCGTTCTGGCGCAGAAGCTCGGCTTGTCCCTGATTGAGCCACGGCAGCCGGGAGAGATGGTCACAGTTCTCCGCCTCCTGCTTGCAGTATCGGACGTAGTCACATAGCTGGCACTTTGGCCCTACGTGCCAGGAGGCCTCTTCCGGTCTCTGCTCGAGAACCCGGAGTAGTCGTTCCTCGAAGAACTGCTTGACGTGGACCTGGTACACCTCGTAGGGGACCGGCACGAGGGTGTCCTGTAGGGCTGAAGTAACAGGGTCACTATCTCCTCTTGCTTCGTATTCACGAACAAGATTCCGGAAAGCGTTAGCATCATGGCTACCCGGCCAAATGAACCCCTCTGCGCTCACAGCGTATCGATCCGACAGTCCCTGTTCCGCCAATGCCGCCGCGAGCGAGAGCGCGTAGTAGGTGACTTCCGTAAAATGGCGAAGGGAAGGCTCGGCTGCCATTTTCACGTCAATCACGTGCAGCTCGAACTCCGGCACAGGATCCGGATCGCCGATAAGCGGATGTCCCGTGCCGCCGGGTCGAATCCATATGATGTCGGGGCGGGCTCTTACGGTGTCCAAACCATAGGTGTCGTATGCCTCTTGGAGACCCGGTGTGATATTTGACGGAACCTCGAACTCAGCTTCGATGATGGCAAATGGCGGGGTCTCACGCCGCAGGATTTCGAACAGGTTCTCGACCTTACCGAATGGCTTCCGACCAACAAGCTCATCGACCTCTTCCTTCTCGACATACTCGACGGCGTCCGGCGGTGAAACGTCGATAAGATCCTGGTACTTGTCAGCCTCCCACCGACGCCCGGCCGCCTTGATCAGTTCGATACCGGGTCGCTTGTAGGTATCGGCTTCGATGCCGAGAGAGTCTTTTTCGGCGTCGGATGCCAGCCGAAATCGAAGAAAGCGGTCACAATCAAACTTGAATGTGAGCGCGAGCGTGCCTTTGTCCAGCCGCGGCATGTCAGCTGCCTCCTCGTTCTCTTGTGCGATAGAGTGCCGTGTGAAGTGGCACGGACTCGTCGTCTGCCTTTCCCAGGACCGCCGACGCCACAATCATGGCCCGTTCCAGGTTCAGGCGGTCTGGCTCTCGGAAGCCGATTTGTTTCTTATCACCGAGTTCCTTGGCGTAGGCATCCGCACGGCGTCTGGCATCGGCTATAGCGCTGCGCGGAACGACCACTGGGCAGGATTCTCCACCGGGCGCCTGTACATCCTTGCGGCATACGAATACGGCGTCCCACTTGATGGTTCCGTCGTAGGAATGGAGCCCCCCCTGACCCTCACCGCGAAGGGGTAGGACGGCGGTACACCTGAATCCCGATCTGGCCAGCGCCTCGCCTACAGCGTTCCACGCAGCGATGCGCTTGTGGTGATAGGTGAAGACGAAGACCCCATTCCGTTTGAGCACACGCTGGCATTCGGAGAGGATCCGCCGGAGCCTTTCACGATAAACCGCAATCGACTCGTCGGCTCGGGAGGTCAAGGCGAGGTTCTCTCCGATGGGGGCCGCAAGGCGCGGATCATCGAATGGAGGCTCCGCCTCTCCAAGGGACTGGTGCCAGGCCAGGTAGAAGTCGGAGAGCTCCGAGTAGCTCAGATTATCGAAGTACGGAGGATCCGTGAGGATGAGGTCGATGGTTCCATCGGGGATCTCGGCCAGATCCTCGGAAGTCTTTGTGCGTATGGAAGCTCTTGAGGAGCCGGTCAGGACCTGCCAGGGGTTGGCAGAAACCTCCGAGGCGTAAACGTGCTCTCCCGCCTTGGACGGAACGCGACCGCCTTTCGGGTCCAACTCGGTTGGGGCCTTGGCAAACGCCACCGCCTTGGTGATCTTGCTGAGGGTGTTCGGAAAAGTGCCTCGCCCAATTCCCTCGAGCCATGGATTGATTTCCACCGGCCGCGTGATGTGCCGGTAGGAATGGATTGAGAACATAGGGCTTACACGGCGGTAACCGAAAGCATACGCCGTGTACATGCAGTTCGTGGTGAGATGCTCGCTGAAGGCCATAGCAAGGAGGCGCCGGGCGCGAGGCTCATCCACCGCTGCGATGGCCTTGCCGAGCAGGGTCAGATGTAGCAACTGCCGATCATTGAAAAGATCTCGATACCTTCTGAAGCCGTGGATGAGCGGTCGCTGGTCTGAGCGGCCATCTGTCGGGATCTCGCGCATCGGCGCAAACGGGCCCTCGGAGCCCTCAATCTCCTTGAGAAGGCGCGAGGCTTTTCCGTAGCGAATACGGTCTCCCTTCGTCGCCTTCTTGAAATGCCGCGTGACGCCGCTTGGGGTTCGCTCGATGTATTCTTGGGCAAACAAGCGCCACGTCGGAGGCGTCAGACTGTCTCCACGATCAGCGAGACCCGTTATGTCGCCACATGCGGGACAGCGAACCTTTCCACG
>QGVC01000372.1 GCA_003242645.1 Pseudomonadota bacterium | reverse complement strand
CGGGCAGCAGCGACGCGAGACTCGTGAAGAACAGGACTAAGAGTCGCCTACCGATGCGCCCTCGCGGCGCACCGGTCCCCACTCAGGACCCTTCAGCGCTCGTTTGAAGCACCTGAGGAGGATATGAAAGGGAACTACCGCGTGCCAGTCGGAGAGTTCACAACTCCATGGTTCAGATGGCGACCTTACCCACATGAGACGCCGAAGCCCTCAAGTATAGTGAGCTCATACACAAATGCGGCTCTACGTAGGCCTAACGGATCACGACTGGTACGCGTATCTGCGCGAGCTGAAGCCTGACGAGGTCAATTTCTGGTTCCCGAGTCCAAGGCAAGGCTTCCAGGCCGTACAACCTGGCGAACCCTTTCTGTTCAAAGCTAAGGCGCCGTACAACGCGATAATCGGTGGCGGCTTCTTCGTGAAGTTCATTCGCGCAACTGTGTCGCTCGCGTGGCAGGCATTCGGTGAGCGAAATGGGGCGCCGGACGTATATGCCTTGTTGGAGCGCATACGGCGGTACCGCAAAGATGTAAACGAGCTCGATCCCGAGATTGGCTGCGTCCTTCTGAACGAGCCTTTCTTCTTTCCTGAAGAGCTGTGGGTTGAGCCGCCTGACGACTGGTCAAAGGAGATCGTTAGGGGCAAGGCCTATGACGTGAACAGTTCGCCAGGTGCACAGCTGTGGGACCGCATTGTGGCGCGACTGGCGGATCCACGGGCAATAGTCGGGCCCAGAGCCGACACGGCATCGCAACCCGACGGCGGAGCCAGATACGGCCATGAGTACCTTACCCGCGGGCGGATTGGCCAAGGCGCATTCCGTATGTTGGTGCTGGATGCCTACCAGACTAGGTGCGCAGTAACTGGCGAGCGCGTTCGCCCAGTACTAGAGGCCGCACACATAAAGCCTTTTGCGCTAAGTGGGCCCAACACGGTTTCAAACGGTCTTGCTCTGCGTGCCGACATTCACAAGCTGTTTGACCTCGGCTACGTGACTGTAGACCCGGACTTTCGGTTCCGCGTCTCGACGCGCCTTCGGACGGAGTTCAACAACGGCGTCGACTACTACCGGTACGACAGGGAGATCCTGAGCGTGCTCCCTGCCAGATCCCAGGAAAGACCTGCTCGCGAGTACCTGGAATGGCATGGCGACGTTGTCTTTCGGCCGTGACTCGCTCGTTTTCCGGCCAGGAGACGCGGGCTATTCCGTGTTGCTTAGGGAGGCCCTATGGACAGACTCGTGGATCTCATATACACCCCGGTCACGGAGTGGGAAGCAAAGGCTAGGGAAGCGTTCGCCACCGAGATATCTGAGCGTTATCAACGGGTAAAGCCTGAGCATTTTGACCCTCGCAATCTGGACGGCCGCGAGCGTTTCCAGTTTCGCTTGAATACGGCACCGGGGGAGAGGAACGTGCCGTTTGCGGCGCTAATAGCGCCTATGCAGGAGCGCTCGGGTCCATACGGAGGAATGAGCTTCGTACTTTTTCCTGCCGATGAAGCTGGGGCTCCCGCGATCATCTGCATGGTCGTAGGCACGCAAGGGCTCTCCCCTGACGAGATGATCCTGGGTAGGCCAGGCCACGCACGCAAAGTACGAGCAATCGCGGACTGGCTGGGCACAGAAGGTGCGCAGTACACGTGGGCCAAGCAGGATCCGGTTCGCGTCGACTTGAAACTGCCGAAGGTCGTGACTGAGCGACTTGACCGATGGCGCGGCGCCATCACGACCTATGGGAACTGGACCTATGGAGTGATCGTGCCCCCTCTTGATCGCTCGAACGACGAGTTCGTTGCCACCGCTTTGAAGGCATTACTAGACCTGTATTTTGCTGAACGCGACGTCCCTGTCTTGGCGAAGTACCGGAATGAGGCCGAAGAGATACGTCGAGCCTGGCTTGCAAGGCTGTTACCTACCACAAACCACGAAGATGTGGCGGAACTCCTACGGGTCCGGAAGTATGTCGTCCTTGAGGGTCCACCAGGAACCGGCAAGACCAAGCTGGCTTTGGAAATCCTTAGAGACAGGTACCGAAATCACGGCCGCTTCATTCAGTTCCATCCGGGCACTACATATGAGACCTTTGTTGGTGGACTGTTCCCGGATGTTGGTGGAGCGTTGGGTTTTCAGTTCGTGCCTCGTGTGGGACAGCTGATTGAAGCCGCTGAGGAGGCAAGGCGATCGCAGGAGCCCTACCTGCTTGTGATTGACGAGATCAACCGCGCCGATCTGTCAAAGGTGCTTGGTGAGGCGATCACGCTATTCGAGCCGACGGAAGCGGGGCGCGAAGTCACGCTGCCGTACGAGTTCCCTGGCGTAGGAAGGAAGTTGGCGCTTCCTCCCAACCTACACGTCCTGGGCACGATGAACTCGGCGGATCGCAGCATTGCCATCCTCGATCTAGCTGTCAGACGACGGTTCGCTTTTGTTCCAGTTTGGCCACAACTCACGGTGGTCGAGGAGATCAGTGGGAGCAGATTGCAGGCCGCGTTCGCCAGCCTGCTTGAGTTGTTCGTCGAGCACGCGCCGGAGGATGCCTTCTCTCTGCTCCCGGGCCACGCCTACTTCTTGGGCAACGATGATGTAGCACACGGGCGGCTTCTCACCGAGGTAGTGCCTCTCCTGAAGGAGTACTTGGCACAAGGTTACGTGGCTGGCTTTGCCGATGAGGTCCAGGCGTGGATCAACGTGGTCGCAGGCGAGGTTTAGGGAGGCGCCCACCGCCAACGCACTACGACCGTTTGCCGGGGGCTAGAGCTCAGTTCGGCACGCAAGTGCTCGTGGACTCGTCCATTGCTTCTGTCCCGGCACGGGCATGGTTAGGGGCAAGTGGCCGCGACCTAGCTGCCGTCGCCGAGCGGCGCGCTGAAGACCTCTTGCGGATGAATAGAGGGGTGCTCCGCGATATGCAGGTCGAAGGTCAGGTGATGCGTGTTCGTGGCGAACCCGCGATCAAGTTCGCTACGTCGACGCGCATTGGAGCCATCCCGTTGGTTTCACCCATTTCTGGCCGTCCGGACTTCGGCCTCGTTGTAGAGCCGCGATTCTCGTGGACTGGACTAGGAGATGTTCTCGCCACAACGGGCTTTCGGGTTTTGCCCGATCTACTGCCCTTGGCAGAATTGCCACAATCTGAGCGCCATATTCCGCCCTGGGTCTTGGCTTCAGTTGTTCTCTTTCGTTTGGAACGCCTGCTCGAGCAGTCGGCGCGGCGTTTCGTTATCACCGAGGCTGAGACGCCAGTCCCGAAAGGCACTGTGGACTGGACGAAGTATTCAACGCAGCGGATGCCGGTAGGGCAGTTCTTGACCGTGCCAAGCCGCTTCCCGGATTTGAGAGATGACGAGCCTCTGAGAGCGGCTATTCATTGGACGGCAAAGAGACAGAAGGAGGCGTTGTTGGCAGCGCCATCAGGTGGTTTGATTGCGCGCCGACTAATCGGGCTGGCGGACCGCTTGATCGCGCGCCTTTCTGGTGTTCCACCTAGACGGCCTACACCCAAACTGCTTAGGACCTGAAAACGGCTTCCCTTAGTGGCCGCGGTTAACGTGAGGGGGTCGATTCGAACG
>QGVC01000044.1 GCA_003242645.1 Pseudomonadota bacterium | reverse complement strand
TGCCAGGTTTGCTCCTTGGCCTCACGCTGATGGTCATGATTTTGTTCATGGCTCATCGGCACAACTATCCCAAAGGCGAGGTTGTCTCGCTGCGCCAGGCCGTTCGCGCTATGGTCGACGCGTTTTGGGGCCTCCTGACAATGTTCATCATTCTGGGAGGCATCCTCAGCGGGGTTTTCACGCCGACGGAGTCTGCGGCCGTTGCTTGCGTCTACGCTTTCATCATCACGATGTTCGTCTATCGCGACTACAAGTGGCGTGAGCTACCGCTGCTCATGGCGCGCGTGGTACGCACGGTCGGCATGGTCATGATGCTCATCGGCTTCGCCGCAGCATTCGGCTACATGATGGCGCTGATGCAGCTGCCTGCAAAGGTTACGCAGTTCTTCCTGTCGGTATCCGACAACAAGTACGTCATCCTGCTGCTGATCAACATAATCTTGCTGCTGCTCGGCTGCCTGATGGATATGGCGCCGCTGATCGTGATCTGCACGCCCATTCTCTTGCCGGTGGCCGTCAACATCGGTGTCGACCCTGTTCATTTTGGCATGATCTTGCTCGTCAACCTCGGCATGGGGCTGATCACGCCACCTGTCGGCGCGACATTGTTCGTGGGTTGTGCCGTCGGAAGAGTGCCGATCAGCGAGATGGTCCGCACCATCTGGCCCTTTTACTTGGCCATGCTCGTCGTTCTGGCCTTGATCACTTACGTTCCTGCCATTTCTCTGTGGCTCCCATCTATGCTCAAGCTATGAGCTGAGAGCAGCGCATCTCCTCGTCGAGCAGGCTTGCTGGTCAACGGTCGGCAGGGTAGGAGCATCTGCAAGACCGTGAATAAGCTACTTGCGAGGAACGCCTTGAACTTCGAGCTCACTCCCGAACAACGCGAGCTGCGCGACACAGCCAGAGCCTTTGCTCGCGAGCAAATGACGCCGGTTGCCCGCGAGATGGAACGGACGAGCGAGCCGCTTTCGAAGGAATGGAAGCGGCGGTACGCCGAGATGGGCTTTCTCGGGATCAACATCTCTCCGGAGTATGGTGGGCTTGGTCTCGGCAACCTCGAAGCCATCATCGTGCTGGAGGAGTTCGCAAAGGTTCATCCCGGCGTGGCCTTTCCGATCTTCGAAAGCGCTGTGGGTCCCATCAAAGCTGTCGAGAAATTCGGTACGGAGTCCCTGAAGCGGCAGCTGCTGCCCAAGGTGACGAGTGGCGAGGCCGTTGTCGCTGTCGCCATGTCAGAGCCCAGCGCGGGCTCCGCGCTGACCGACCTCACGACCCGAGCCGAGCTTCGAAATGGCCGGATTGTGATCAACGGCACCAAGCGCTGGTGCACCGGCGGCGGCTCTGCTGATGGATATGTTGTCTACTGCCGCATGTCCGACGCCCCCGGCGCCAAAGGCATCGGCGCCGTATACGTGCCGAACGGCGCTCCCGGGTTGTCATTCGGGGCGCGCGAGGAGTTGATGGGATTCCGCGGCACGACCACCGCAGACATCTTCTTCGACAACGTCGAGGTTCCGGAAGACCATCTAATCGTGCCCGCGGGCGGCTTCTCGAAGCTGATGGAGGCCTTCGACCTCGAGCGCTGCGGCAACGCTACCATGTGCCTCGGCATTGCTGCAGGCGCGCTGGAGGATACCCTCGCCTACGTCCAGGAGCGCCGCCAGTTCGGCAAGCCGATCGTGGAGTTCCAAGCCGTACAGCTGAAGCTCGCCGAGATGGCCATGAAGGTCGAGGCCGCGCGGCTGCTGATCTATCGTGCGGTAACCAGAGCCTCAGAAGGCTTCCCGTCGATCGCGGATTCGTCGATCGCCAAGTGTTTTGCCAACGAGATGGTGCGCGAGGTCACGGGCGCGGCGCTGCAACTCATGGGCGGCTACGGCTATTCGAAACAGTTCCCGGCCGAGCAGCGATTTCGGGACGCCTGGGGCTGGGGCATCGCCGGCGGAACGATCGATATTCAGAAGATCAATATCGCGTCAGCTCTCATCGGTCGCCGTTTCGACCAGAGACGCTGACGCGTCGAGCAAGATCGAGCTAGAGAGAACTGCACTCGGCTCGGTCCGAATTGCCTTCCGGCGAGGAGCGCATGGCCGGGGGACAGGATCCGCAAGTGGAGAGGGCCCCACAAGGGCCCCTTCTGGTCGGCATTCACCCGCAGAGGCGGCTGAACCCACTTCTTCGATAAGAGGCCGCGCAGCCTGACAGCCGCTGCTCTCAATCGCCCGACCCGGGCTTGGGCGAGAAGTAGAGCTCGAATTTGCCTTCCATGTCCCGGTACTCGTCCGCGTCTGGAGGCGGTGGCTTCTTGGACGTGATGTTCGGCCACTTGTCTGCGTACTCGCGATTGAGCTCGAGCCACTTCTCCAGACCCGGCTCCGTATCGGGCTTGATCGCCTCGACGGGACACTCCGGCTCGCATACCCCGCAATCGATACACTCGTCGGGGTGAATCACGAGCATATTCTCACCCTCGTAGAAGCAGTCGACGGGACATACTTCCACACAATCGGTGTACTTGCATTTGATGCATTTGTCGGTGACTACAAATGTCATGTGCTCGGCACCCCGGTTGTCGGGTTTGACATATGACTCGCGGCAGCTTCCCGCATATTGGCAGGTTGTCGCAAGGCCCGCTTTTGTCCCAGGGCAAAGAACCTCAGTTAGCAGCCGCGTTTTGTGAATGGCTCTGTGGCGCGGTGATTTCGCCAGGGCAGCCAGCCGGAGAGCCTGGCTCCCGGTTAGGATGCGGTGAGCTCCGATTCGCCTCCCCCATTGGAGAATTCCGGAGTCAGATCCTCATACAACGTCTGTGCGACGACCGCTGGCCCGCGCCGTTCGCCCGTAGCCAAGACCTTTAGGACTCGCACACGGGAATGAGCGGTTACAGTGATTACGTCACCCGGACGCACCGTCTGGCTCGGCTTCTGGATACGCACCCGGTTGACCCGCACTTTACCGTCAAGCACGAGTGAAGCCGCGAGCGACCGGGTTTTCACGACACGTGCAAACCAGAGCCACTTGTCGAGCCGCTGTGTCCCTCCGCTATTCGGATGGATCCCAGGGACGCGGTTCATGAGGAGCTGGACTCCTGAGCTTGCTTCTCGAGCCTTTCTTTGAGCGCCAACAAGGCCGCGAAGGGTGAATCGGGATCAACTTCTCCCCGTTTCGGCGGCGGAGCCGAGCGCATTTGCACCGGGAACGTCGAGCGATCCTGCCGACGACGCCCATCACGGCGGCCGTCCTTGCGATCACGATGCTTCTGGTTGCCCGGCTGAGCTGGTCGATTGGTCGCCTCACCGGAAGATGACGCCGCAGCTGTGACTGGCTGCTTCGATTCTCCCTGCGTCCCTTGCGGACGCGCTTGGTGGGCCCCGCGGCGATGGCCATGCTGGTGGTGGCGATGCCGACGGCGATCCTGGCGCGCGCCTTCGTGTCGCCGCCGTGGGCGCCAAACTTCTTCGAAGACCACGACTTCTGCGGACTCTCGGGCCTGAGCGGCCGTGTCCTCTGCGGCGGTTGCTGTTTCAGCTGTCTCTGCCGCAGTGTCCGCGGAGGCAATGGCTGAACCCTCGACGGCACCGCTATCCACCGAGGCTGGCGAAGTCGGAGCAGGCACTGCCTCGGCAGGCGCATCTTCCGAACCGGCCTCAATGGGCTGAGGTGCGGCGTCCACGAATTCTTCGAGCGGCAGCGGAATCTGCTCTTCAACCTCGAGAGCCGATTCGGAGCTCGCGCTGCTCTCTTGCTCCGTAGGCGTATCGACCCGTTGCTCGGTGGCTGGCTCGGCAGGTGGTGCAGCGGCAGGCTGAACTTTCTTGACCGGCCGCCGTTCGGGCCGGAAGCCGAGGCTCACCAGAACTGGAGCGAGCTCGTCAGGCGAGCACCCGAGGATCGACATCATTTCGGGGATGACCACGAACCCACCATCTCCGGTCGATCCCTTGGGCGGTGTGGCAGTTGGGTCCTCTGGATTCGGACGCCAAGCCAACAGCGGTCTGATCAAGTCCGCGAGGCGCTCCAGAATGTCGATCCTGACGGCCCGCGGGCCGCAGATGTGATAACCGCAAGCGCGGTAGAAGGCTTCGGGAACACCCTGCTCGGCCGGTGCGGACGTCAGCCCCGCCCGTGGCGGAGCAGGCAGATTGTCGATCGATAATCCGTGCTCCCCCGCATGCTTCAGTGCCCAGAGGATCAGCGTTAGCTCCGCGGGTGCGGGCTTCAGCAGCAGCGGAAAATAAACATTGAAGGCCCCGAAGCGCACGCCGAAGCGGCGCAGCTGTGCGCGACCCGACTGATCAAGAGACTTTAGTTCCTCGGCGATGGTCTCCCGCTTCAAGACGCCGTAGTTCTCGGTGAGGCGGAAGGCAATGCCGCGCGCCAGACCGGTAAGGTCTTGAGTTTCGCTGAGCTCCACCAGCGGCTTGAGCCGCTCGCGAATTGTGTCGTTGAGCCATGTCGTCAGACGCTCCTGGATTTTCTCCTTATCCGGCGCCTGCAGGTATTCGTCAGCCAGGAGAACGAGCTGAGGCTTAAGCGGGTGCTCGCCGGGCTCGAGCTTCGCGATTTCCTCGTCGCGCCACAGAATCCGCCCATTGCGAGCGAGCTTGAACGCGTCGTTCTTGGCCGCCGAAATGCGCCGGGCGCGCATCGACAGCTCCTTGGCGAGTACCTGCGCAGCCGCATTGCGGGCCGCCTTGCCATGGATGCCTTCGGCCTGCGCGTCGGGAGAAAAGATCAGTCCCTTCAGTCTGCCAACATAATGGTTTTCGACGTGAATCGCGCCGTCCTCGCCGATGTCGGCAGTCAGCGCTTCCTTGTCACGCATGCCCCGCATGAGTGCGCTTGTGCGTCGATCTACGAACCGTTGGGTCAAACGTTCATGGAGCGCGTCGGACAAGGCATCTTCGATTTCTCGCGTGCGCCCCTGCCAGTGCTCCGGATCACGCAGCCAGTCGGAACGGTTGGATACGAAGGTCCACGTCCGAATGTGCGCAATGCGGTTCGCAAGCGTATCGATGTCGCCGTCCGTGCGATTGGCGAGCGCAACCTGGCGCGCGAACCAGTCCTCGGGGATGCGCTCCTCACCCGTCATCAGGAACTTGAAGAGCGTCGCGATGAGCTCGGCGTGACTCTGGGGCGATATCTTCCGGTAATCGGGGACTTGGCAGACGTCCCACAATCTCGCAACTGCCGCAGGCCCGCGGACCATATCGAGCACTTCGCGGTCCTGACTCACTGTTTCCAAAGCGATGACATCCTCAGCCATTCGCGCACGGGTCAGGCGACCCTCCGTCGGGTACGCGCGTAGGCTGTCCCGCAATGCGTCGACGGATGAAAAATCGAGATCGCTGTTACGCCACTGCAGGACCTTCACCGTGTCGAAGGTGTGCGTTTCAAGCCGCTCGACGAGATCATTGTCGAACGGCTCCACGTCGCCTGTGACACCGAACGTGCCATCATTCATATGCCGGCCAGCGCGGCCGGCGATCTGTGCCAACTCGGCTGGTGTAAGGTCGCGATGGTTCTGTCCGTCGAACTTGCGCACCGAGGCGAACGCGACATGATCCACCGTCAGGTTGAGCCCCATGCCGATGGCGTCCGTCGCCACGAGGAAATCGACATCCCCCGACTGGTACATCGCCACCTGCGCGTTCCGCGTCCGCGGCGAGAGTGCACCGAGCACTACCGCCGCGCCGCCGCGCTGTCGGCGGATCAGCTCGGCAATGGCATAGACGTCATTCGCCGAGAACGCGACGACAGCAGTGCGCGCCGGGAGACGTGTGATCTTCTTCTGGCCCGCGTAGGTGAGCTTCGAAAGGCGCGGCCGGGAGATGAAATTGGCGCCAGGGATCAGGTCGCTGATGGCCTCGCGCATCGTGCCGGCGCCAAGCAGCAGCGTTTCGAGTTTGCCGCGCGCGTGCAATAGCCGATCAGTGAAGACGTGCCCGCGCTCGGGGTCGGCAGCAAGCTGGATCTCGTCAATGGCCAGGAAATCGACGTCGATCTCACGAGGCATCGCCTCGACGGTCGAAACCCAGTATCGCGGGTTCTCCGGCTTGATCTTCTCCTCGCCGGTGATGAGCGCGACCTTATCCGGCCCTACGCGTGCCGCGATCTTGTCATAGACCTCACGCGCGAGCAGACGCAGCGGCAACCCGATCATGCCCGTGTCATGGCCGAGCATGCGCTCGATCGCCAGATGAGTCTTACCGGTGTTGGTCGGCCCTAGAACGGCGGTGACGTTCCGGATCCGCGTTTGATAGTCGATGCCCATGTGACGTTAGCCTCCAGCCTTGGTCTCGTAAGAGACGCAGGCGCCCCGGACGCAAGCTAATGTGTCGTGCAAGTTCGTGTCACCGCCCGAAAAACGGTCTCAATGCCACTCTGCCCAAAAGGGGGTTCGGCCAGACCTGGGTATGCTCATTTCAATCCTTGAGGTGGCGTTTCGTGTCACCGGTCGCCGTCCGATCAATGGACTAGGGCGATCTGCTTCATTCCGGTCAAAATCTCGACCCGTTGTGATTTAAGCACGGCCGGTCCAGCAATTGTTGGTATCGAAATTTCATACGGAACCAGAATATTTGCGCTCGGTACCGGACGCAAGGCGACTTCTATATCTTCCGAAGCAGCCAAGCTCCGGACCATCCTATTGTTCTTCTTGTGTCCAGCAATGGGAATATAGCGGACGCCGCAAACAAATGCGACCGCCGGCTCGCCGCTGGGCTGCGCCTCTTTGATGCTCTCCTTGCGACGGAATGTCAGCACAATATCAAAGCGTTGCTTGCCGTCGAAAACAGCCACCTTGCGCTCGCACGGGTTATCAAGGCCTCCCGTGGTCATCGCCAGGACAGCGCTCATCGGGTCGAACACGTCCTTCAGATGCTCCTCGGTCAAAGGCACCCTGCTCTTGGAAGGCGATGGGGGCGGCTCGAGCTTCGTCTCGGCGACACGTCTCTTATCGAAGCTCATAGTGACGGAGCCGGAATCTGAGCTGCTCTTGTACCGGAAGAAGTAATCAGACGGCAGGGGCTCCCCTCGTGCCAGGGTACCTTCGCTTCGCAGGGCGCCGGACCATTTGAGGATGCCGAGGAGAGCGGAAAGCTTGGCACGCCCGGCCAACGAATACTTCGCCGAGTCGGAGTTGGACTCGAACTGGAAGCTGCCGATCTCGATGCCGTTAAAGTAAATCTTGTAGCGTGCCGAAACCTTGCTGGGCGTGCTCGGATCGGCCACAGCCGCCGGCGCGCATAGCAGTAGCATCACCAGCCCGAAGACAGCGCTGCTGATCGGGCTCACCCGGAGCAAGCGCCGGGCGAGTGGTGTCCTCATGGTGACGCCTCCAGATTAGACGCTCCGCTGACCGGCTACGGCTTGTTTTGGTCAATTGTATGTCGCAGCCGATACAACAAGAGCGTGCCGCGCAAAAGCTTCATCTCGCGCGCTTGACGCTTGACGTGGAGCATAAGTATAGAGGTCCGCAAACTCCCGGCCCGCTCGGCTGACGGGACGTTGTCGATTCCAGAAGCTGAAAGAATTCTATGCGTCCCCATCAGGGTACGCCAAGTGAGGATTTGCCATGACGAGACGTTGTGAGCTGAGCGGCAAGCTGCCGATGTCGGGCCAGCTGCGTAGCCACGCCGAAAACAAGACCAAGCGCAAGTTCCGCCCGAACCTGTGCAACGTGACGCTCATTAGCGATGCGTTGAAACGCGCCATTCGTCTGAGGGTAAGCGCCCACGCACTGCGGTCGGTTGAGCATCGGGGCGGGCTCGACGCCTATCTCCTGAAGGCGCGGGATGAAGAGCTTTCACCGCGTTGCCGGCGATTGAAGCGCCAGATTGAAAAGATCAAAGCGTCGACTGCCGCTGGTGAGACGCAGGCTGCATAAGGCCGTAGTGTTGCAGCTGTTGCCTTCGAGCTTCATCTCAGCTTAATCGCTTGCTTCACCACGCTCAGTTGAGAGCTCTTTCTCGAGCGTGAATTGGAGCAGGATGGTCCGCTGGAAGGGATGGAAGTTGTCGTCCGATAGCACCGTGATGACGGTCTCCCCATATGGCCCGCGGTGGACGGCAACGCCTTCCATATTGTCGATCTCGTAACGCATATCGGCCTCGAACAGCACGTCGCCCTGCATTACGGCGCCAGCCGAAATCTCGTCAGGCCGGACGAGCCGAAGCCGCATCTTGAAGCCTTCGATCCAGTTGAACCCTCGCTCAAGGACCACAAGACCGCCATCGTCGAGCGCGGCCGCATCGCTGATGTCGAAGCCGCCGATATCCTTCAGGAAGAGCTTCCGCGGCTTGCCATCGAGCCAGATCCAACCGGTGTGATGGCCACGGTCGTCCTTCAGCCGCTCTGCAAATGCGATCGTTGAATTCTTGAGTGGCCCACCGCGCAGAACGCTCACTGCTTCAAAGCCGCGGTTGGAGCGCAATTTCACCTCCGGTGGGAGCTCCAGGTAATGGAGCGGAGCGGATGGGCCAGCTTCAGTGATTCGAAACCGCCCGATCCGATGAAATTGCTCGAAGGCGATCAGCACGATGCCGTTCGTCAAGCTCCCTTCGGCCAAGGCTACCGCCTCGGCATCCCGGTCCCGATTACGGATCAGGGGGGTACCATCTCGTGCCCGTAGTGGCCCCATCCAGGCGCGCTGAAGACGAGCCGGCCGCGTTCCGTCATAGCTAACCTCCGCCGACAGCCAGGCACCCGTATCGGCCACGGCAAAAAGTCGCCGCCCTTGATCATCGAGGACGACGCCGGAAAATCCACCGAACTCTTCCGCTAGTGAGCTTAGGACGAGCCCGCCTCGCCATTTCAATCGGCCGAACTGCTGCCGGTCGATTTCCTGTCTATCGAAGCCATGAATGGGCCGCGCCACGACCTCGATCGGCTTCGTATCCGTGATGACTGGCTTCTGCGCCCCAGCCGTCTCCGCAACCAGAAGTGCAGCGGCAATCGACAGCGCTAGCGCAAGCGCTGCGTACCCAACGCGGCGCAATTCCACCGCCCGCCGCAACTTCCTCTCCTATCCGGTAGAGTCGATCAATGAAGAGTCAAACGCCGCCTTGGAAGGCTGGGTAGCCTGCGCGTCGGCGCAGTCGGGCTCTTCTCCTCGAACAGCTCGACCAACTTGTCCATCATTGCGCCAGCCAGCTCCGATGGATCCGTTATCGTCACGGCACGCCGATAATAACGCGTGACGTCGTGGCCGATGCCAATTGCGATGAGCTCGACCGGTGAACGAGTTTCGATCTCCTCGATGACCTGACGCAGATGCTGTTCCAGGTAAGAGCCTGAGTTCACGGAGAGCGTCGAGTCGTCCACAGGGGCGCCGTCCGAGATCATCATCAGGATTCGCCTCTGCTCAGGGCGCGCGAGCAGGCGGTTGTGAGCCCAGGCCAGCGCCTCGCCGTCGATATTCTCCTTAAGCAGACCCTCGCGCATCATGAGCGCCAGGTTGCGCTTGGCACGCCGCCACGGTGCGTCTGCCGACTTGTAGATAATGTGGCGCAGGTCATTGAGCCGACCCGGATTGGGCGGCTTGCCAGCTGCGAGCCACTGCTCGCGGGACTGTCCACCTTTCCATGCCCGAGTGGTGAAACCGAGGATCTCGACCTTTACCCCGCAGCGCTCCAGAGTGCGGGCGAGAATATCCGCACAGCAGGCCGCGACCATGATCGGCCGTCCCCTCATGCTCCCCGAGTTGTCGAGCAGGAGCGTCACGACCGTGTCGCGAAATTCAGTATCGCGCTCGCGCTTGAATGAAAGGGGGTGCGTCGGATCGATAATGACACGCGTCAGCCTTGCCGGATCGAGTATCCCCTCGTCGAGATCGAACTCCCAAGCCCGGTTCTGCTGCGCGAGAAGCCGCCGCTGCAGACGGTTGGCGAGCCGCGTTACCGTGCCCGACAGCGAACGCAGCTCCTTGTCGAGGAAGGTCCTCAGGCGCTCCAGCTCATCCGGAGTAGATAGATCCTCGGCCGCAACCTCCTCATCGAAGGCGCGAGTGAAAACGCGGTAGCCGAACTTCTCGGGCTCATTCAGAACTGAGACGTTCGGCCGCCAGGGCTGGTTGGTCTCGGCCGACTCCTCGCCCTCTACGTCCGCATCCAGCTGGTCGGCATCGGCAAGATCGGTGATGTCCTCGGACTCGCCTTCCTCGCCCTCGGCAAGCTGCTCCTCCGAGCCCTGCTCCTGGCCCTCAGCGCCTTCTGATGCTTCGGCTTGCTGATCGCCGCCGTCTGCATTCTCGTCGCTCTCAGAGCTCTCCTCCTGCTCTTGCTCGCCTTCGGCCGCATCTTCCGTCAGCTCGAGCTGGCGCAAGACGTCGCGCAATAGGCGCCCGAATGCCTCCTGGTCCTCGCAAAGCGCTTCCATGCGCTCG
Source organism: Pseudomonadota bacterium (assembly GCA_003242645.1). Next base: position 5,109 of record QGVC01000044.1, on the reverse strand, counting down.
AGCGTCTTGCCCGCCCTCTCTTCGATCCAGGGGCGCCACACATCGACAAGGGCCTGAGCAGTTTTCGGCGGGGGCAGCCCACACAGCCGCTCCCTGACCATGAGGGCCATCGCATCCTCGAGAGGAGCTTCGGAGCGATCCTTCACGTGGGCGAAGCGGCCATGGGCGTATTGATCCTCAAGCTTTGCCGTAAGGTTCTCGGCCATGCCCGGCATGCGGTTGGCACCGAGCGCCTCGATGCGCGCACGCTCCACTGCCTCGAACACGGCACGCGCCTGGCCGCCCCCGGGTACCAATTTCCGATGGATTTTCTTGTCGTGAACGGCGGCTGTAAGCGCCAGGCTGTCGGCCCATCCGCGGATGACCGCCACCTCCCGCGCGCTCGGCACACGGGAAGGCTCCGGCAGTTGCACCGTGTTGCCGTCGAGCTCTGGTTTACCCGGGGAGTAGGTGACCTGGAGCTGGTCGTTCTTCGCAATGGCGCGCACCGCCAGCCCGAGAACCCGCTTGAACGGCTCGGCTGGCGGCTCTTTGCGTTTTGGACCGTTTACCATTTCTTGTCTCAGGTTCGGCTCGTTGCGAGGCGAGTCGAACACCGACTTTCGCGTCAGCTCCCGGTTGGAGCTAGCCTAGTTCTTAGCTCAAGGCCACATTGGCCGCGCTTTCCGGCAAGTCCTCCCCGAAGCAGCGCTGGTAGAATTCGGCCACCAACGGCCTCTCGAGCTCGTCGCACTTGTTGAGGAACGTCAGCCGGAACGCGAAACCGATATCCCCGAAGATCTCAGCGTTTTCCGCCCAGGTAATCACAGTGCGCGGGCTCATGACTGTCGAGAGATCGCCGTTGATGAACGCATTCCGCGTCAATTCGGCGACACGGACCATGTTCGACACGATCTTCCGCTTCGCCTCCGACTTGGTGAAGGCCTTCACCTTCTGCAAAACGATCTTCACCTCGTCATCGTGCGGCAGATAGTTGAGCGTGCAAACGATGGACCAGCGGTCCATCTGGCCTTGGTTGATCTGCTGCGTACCGTGATAGAGGCCAGACGTGTCGCCCAACCCGATCGTGTTGGTCGTCGCGAACAAGCGGAACGCCGGGTGAGGCCGGATCACTCTCGACTGATCGAGCAGCGTCAACTTTCCGGAGACCTCCAGAACGCGCTGGATGACGAACATCACGTCGGGGCGGCCTGCGTCGTATTCGTCAAACACAAGCGCCGTGTTCGTCTGGAGCGCCCAGGGCAGGATGCCCTCTTTGAACTCCGTCACCTGTTTCCCGTCGCGCAGGACGATTGCATCACGTCCGACGAGATCGATCCGGCTCACGTGGCTGTCGAGATTCACCCGGACGCACGGCCAGTTCAGTCGAGCGGCAACTTGCTCGATGTGAGTCGATTTTCCGGTACCGTGGTAGCCCTGGATCATGACCCGCCGGTTGTGTTTGAAGCCGGCGAGAATGGCGAGCGTGACCTCGCGATTGAAGAGGTAATCCGGATCCAGGTCCGGCACGTGCTCATTGGGAGTGGAGTACGCCGGGACTTCGAGATCGCTATCGATCCCAAAAACCTGACGCACAGACACTTTCATGTCCGGGAGGCCGGGAGCCCCGGCTTGCTCTTGCATGGCCATACTGATGGTTTTTCCGATTAGATCTAGTTCTCATTACCAGGCGCGAACCTAGCCGCGCCGCAACCTGCGTCCCGCCAGCAATGGGCTGACGTCCAATCAAACGAGCCCCGCCTGTTTGAGATAATTATAAGCTTGTATGATCTCACGCAACCTGTCCTCCGATCCCCGATGGCCGCCATTGGCATCGGGGTGATGCATCTTTACAAGCGCCTTGTAGCGGGCCTTGATTTCCGCGCTGCTCGCCGACTCAGGCAAATCAAGAGTTTGCAGAGCTTTTCGCTCGAGCGGCTTCAGAGCGCGCCGATATTCCTGCTGTTGCCCCGCGCGCCATGCATAGTAGCCCTGCGCACTCGCACGGGCCTCAGCGAAGCGCCGAATGTCCTCGGCCGAAGCTCTCCGCCCGCCATTCGACCATGCGTTGATACCTACTTTCCAAGTCGGCCGGTGACCGTATACCACGCCCTGCAGGTACTGCTCGATCTCGGCCTCGCTCATACCCTCGAAGTAGTTGTACGAGCTATTGTACCGCCGGATATGCTCGTCGCAGAACAGATAGTGCCCTTCCCGGCCGCGACCCTTGGGTGCCCGAAACCGCCCCGGCTCCGTGCAACCCTTCCATTGGCAGCACGGCAACTCGCCATTCGCATCCCGCTTGTCCGCCTTGGGGCGGTGGATGCGAATCATGTCGAAATATTTCGAGTCGAGCTTCATGGCGCCGAAGTATGGTCATGGCAGCCAGCTCGCACAAGCGGGTCGGCTCGCGCGCATTGGCCGCGTGGTATACCGGCCATAAAACGGCTCTCTTTTCAACGTCAACCTGGGCCAAGAACCAATGTCAATCGAGCAAAGGATACGTGAGAAATTGATGGTGGCGCTGCGCCCGGTTCGCCTCGATGTCATCAACGAAAGTGAGTTACACGCGGGCCACCGCAGCTCACCCGGAACTGGCGAAAGCCACTTCAGGATCCTCGTCGTCTCGGAGGTCATGCGGGGTAAAACCCGCCTCGAGCGGCACCGGATGATCAACGAGCTGCTGGCCGACGAGCTTAAAGGTGGGGTGCACGCCCTGGCTATCAAGGCTTACGCGCCCGGGGAAGACATTCTGCCCTAGCAAGCGGACACTCTACTTTCGAAAGCGCATCTCACGGCTTAGCCGGAACGCGACGCTCGGGCTCGACCGCGCGCTGACGGGAGCTGCTTGAGCGGCTTGACGCGAAGCGCCGTAATCCTATTGCGGTTCTTCCGCAGAATTTCGAACCGGTAGCCGTAGAAAGTGAAGGCTTGGCCTGGCTCCGGAATGGTCTGGGCCTCGTGGATGACAAGTCCAGCGATCGTAGTCGCTTCCTCATCCGGCAGGTCCCAGCCCATATATCGGTTGAGGTCTCGGATCGGTACGCTGCCATCGACATTCACGGTGCCGTCGGGCTGCGGACGTATCGCCATCTCCTGGACGTCATGCTCGTCCGAAATCTGGCCAACGATCTCCTCAAGGATGTCCTCGAGAGTCACCAGCCCTTGCACCTCGCCGTATTCGTCGACGACGAGCGCAAAATGAGTCTTGCGCTTCAAAAAGGCGTTGAGCTGGTCCTTCACGCCCGTTGTATCAGGCACGAACCAGGGCTCTTTAATCAGCTGCTTGATGTCGAGCTTTGAGGGGTCCCAGTTCACACGGCTGAGCTCGACCAGCAGATCCTTCGTGTGGAGCACTCCAATGATGTTTTCCGGCTCGTTCTCCCACACCGGCAGCCGCGTGTAATGGCTTTTCAACACTTCATCGACCAGCTTGTCTGGCGGCATGCTCGCGTTGAGAGTCTGCATCTTCGTGCGATGGACCATGACGTCGAGCACCTTGAGGTCCAGTAAATCTAGAACGCCGCCCAGCATCGCCGCATCGAGCCGCGTGACCATTCCTTCCCTCTGTTGAAGCTCGATGGCACCCCGCAGCTCCTCGTGCGGAGCAAGAATGTTGGCCTCGTCGTCCTTGGTACCGGGTGTTGCCTTCAGAATGCGTGTGACGACGAATTGCACTGCGGCCGTGAGTGGCCACAAAGCAGCAATCGCAAGCCTCATGACAGGCGCGACGCTCAGAGCAATCCGGTCGGGGTAAGCGATCGCGTAGGTCTTCGGCAGCACCTCGGCAAAGATGACGATGAGAACCGTCATGATGGCCGTGGCATAGAGCACGCCGAACTCGCCGAATGCTCCGATGAGGAGACTGGTCGCCAGCGCCGAAGCGAGAATGTTGACGAGGTTATTGCCCAGCAGAACGGTTCCAATGATGCGTTCGGGCTTGGCCAACAGCCTGTTCACCAGCTCCGCTCGATGGTTGCCTTCTTGCTCAAGGGCATGCATCCGCGCCCGGGATACCGCCGTCAGCGCCGTCTCCGAACCCGAGAAGAAGGCCGAGGCAACGAGAAGGAGGAGGACAAGGAACGCGGTGAAGAGAAGTTCCAACGGTGTCATGGAAGTCTGAGCTTGCTCGCTGGCACGTTGGGCCAGCATCTAAAGTTCTAACTGAGCCGTACGGCGGGACCTACCCGGTTGCTCGCCCGAGAAACTCAACGAGATAATCAGCCTCCACGTCGCGCGTCACGAAGGCATCTCCGATGCCGCGAAGGAGAACAAGCGCCAGCCGGCCACGCCGCACCTTCTTATCTTGGCGCATAATCCGAACGATCTCTTCCGGGCTTGGTAACTCGCCTGGCCCCGGAATATCCTGCACCTGGGTGGGCAACCCTACTGCCCTGAAGTGAGCACCTATGCGTGCAGCCGTATGCGGCGGGCAGAACTGCAGCTCTTCTGACAATCTGGCTGCCAAGCAAATGCCGATCGCCACGGCCTCGCCGTGAAGCAGCCGATCCGAGTAGCCCGTCCACGCCTCTAGTGCGTGGCCGAACGTGTGACCTAGATTGAGAAGGGCGCGCTCTCCGGTCTCAGTCTCATCGCGGGCAACGATTTCGGCCTTCATCTCGACGGAGCGGCCGATCGCCTGCATCAATGCCGCCGGATCGTGCTGGAACACCTTCTCCCAGTTTTGCTCTAGCCAGGAGAAAAACTCCGCATCGCCGAGCAGCCCGTATTTCGCGACCTCTGCGTAGCCGGCACGCATCTGGCGTAACGGCAGCGTAGTGAGAACTTCCGTGTCAGCAAGGACAAGGCTGGGTTGATGGAAGGTCCCGATCAGGTTCTTGCCTTGGGGCGTATTGATGCCCGTCTTGCCGCCAACGGACGAATCCACCTGGGCTAGCAGCGTCGTGGGAATCTGCACGTAGCGGATGCCACGCCGCATGATGCTCGCGGCAAAACCCGCCAGATCGCCGATTACGCCGCCACCTAGCGCGATGACTGCGTCACCACGCTCCAGCCCCATCTCCAAGAGCTGCTGGCAGAGCAAATCGAGCTGGGTGAAGCTCTTCGTCGCTTCACCTGCGGGCGGACGGACCGACCCCCCAGTTAACCGGATTTTACCACCCCCGTTTT